>SLQM01000255.1 GCA_007131435.1 Syntrophomonadaceae bacterium | reverse complement strand
GGAACAATTGAATTGACTTTTAATCTCTATTACTTTAAAATAAGGTATGATTAAATTTAGTGTTTAAAAATATTTTCGGCATCGGGGCGTGGCGCAGTTTGGTAGCGCGCTTGACTGGGGGTCAAGAGGTCGTAGGTTCAAATCCTATCGCTCCGACCATTTATTGTAGCGGAATTTCCGCTAAATAAGGAGGTGCTGTGCGAATCGAAGAATCATATAGAGTTAAACCGAAAGGATGTGCCCGTTTTATGAAAAAGGGGATCATGTTATTGGTTTTCATCCTCTTGTTGTTAGTCTTCCTAACAACTCCTATAACTGCCCAGAATAACAATCAAGAAGAAACTGAAGAGATCACTGTTTTTGATCCAAGGGAATACAGGTATACTGGAACAGTATTTTCTTATATGGGCAGGGTATTCCACGAAAAGGAATTTAATACTTTTGACGGTTCTGGCTTCTTCAGGATCCAGGGAATGGGAACAACGCAAGGTTATCACTATGTCCACACGAAAGGTGATTCAACCGGTGTTACTACTAACATAAACATGCACCTTTCAGGGGGTACTTTTGCTGATAATTCTTTAGAACTTGCCCGAATAGAACAGGCAACTATAGCACAGGCTGAAGCTAACAGGGCAAGGGAAATTGCAGAGTTAAACATGATGCTGCAGGAAAATCCCGGTTACCCAATTTCTGAATATGAACGGCGTATGAATGCGATAAACAGGTATTACGATGACCTGATAAACAGGATCTATGCAGAATTCAGTGATTCAAAGAAAAATATGAGAATCGAAAGCAAGGTTATCGCCAATGATTCAGAAACTTACGCCGGCATAGAAATGAACCCTGGAGAAACAGGTTATATCAAGAAGAGCGTTGCTTCCAAAAAGACTGCAGATGGAGAGTTTCTAAGGGTAAATTCACATATCAAAAATACCGGTGGAATTACCAGGAAAAGTTCAGATTACGCTTCTGGCGGCACGACATTTATTGAAGAAAATCTACTGGTAATCGGTTATGCTGATCTCTGGGAATCAACAAGAATGCAAAGAGGAAATGTAAAAACCGGATGGTGGGACGCTACTCCTTAGAGTAAGTTAAATTTAATAATTATGGTAGAAAAGAGGCTTCGGTTTAAATACCAGGGGCCTCTTTTTTGACATAAAATTCTATTATCGGTATACTAAAAACAGACATTTTCAATTTTTGGAGGGATTCTATAAATAATGACGCACGAAAAAGGTCTAAAAGAAAAACAGGAGATTGCTCTTCAAAGAGCAGAAGTTCTAAAAGAAGCCATTGCTGACTACCGCGAAGCGCTTAAAACAATCCCTACGGGTTTTAACCGCTGGCAGCAGATTCTTGAAGCCCAGAATAGAATTAAGGCTTTTTTTAAGGCTTCTGATGATGACTGGAATAACTGGCGCTGGCAATTAAAAAACAGGGTTACAACGGTAGATGTTTTGAAGCAGCTTTTACCTCTTGAGAAAGAGGAAATAGATAGTATTGAGAAAACAGGTTCCCAGTATCGCTGGGCTGTTTCACCTTACTACCTTAGTCTGATCGATCCTGATAACCCGGATGATCCTGTTAAAAAACAATGCATTCCTTCGATCCAGGAACACCTCGATCATTGCGGTTACGATGACCCGATGGGTGAAGAATACACATCTCCTTCCCCTGCCATCACAAGGCGCTATGCCGATCGGTTGATTGTCAAGGTTACCAACCAGTGCGCCATGTATTGCCGGCACTGCCAGCGCAGGAGAGCGATAGGCGAGAAAGACCTGGCTACCCCGAGAGAACATCTTGAAGAAGCGCTTGATTACCTTAGAAAAAATGAAGAAGTGAGGGATGTTTTACTAACCGGTGGCGATGGTTTTATGATAGACAACCAGACTATTGCCTGGCTGCTTGATGAACTTGACAAAATACCGCACATTGAAATAAAACGTTTTGGCTCAAGGACCCTTGTTACCATGCCCCAGCGCATAGATGATGAACTTTGCGATATATTCTCAAGGCACCTTCCTCTATATGTTAACACGCACTATAACCATCCTCTTGAAGTTACCCCCCGGGCCCAGGAAGCCTGTTTCAAACTTTCAAGGGCCGGTGTGAGTATAGGTAACCAGACAGTGCTCCTGAAAGGCGTTAATAACGATCCATTTATTATTCGAAAACTTAACCAGGATCTGCTGCAGATCATGGTGCGGCCCTATTATATTTTTCATGCAAAGGCCGTTAAAGGTACTTCACATTTCAGGACCAGGGTGGAGGAAGGTATCGAAATAATGGAAAAGCTGCGCGGCTATACATCTGGCCTTGCGATTCCAACTTATGTTGTTAACGCACCCCAGGGATTAGGTAAAACACCGATGCTTCCGGAGTACCTCGTCAGCAGTGGAAAGGATTATATCATGATCCGTACCTGGGAAAACAAGGTTTTGCGTTATGAAAATGAATAAATAAATTACTATAAGAAGCAAAAAAAGATGAAGCGAGTTAAGGGAGCTATTCCTGGAGAGTGTAAGTAGCAAGGTTGCACACCGGGCAAAGACAGATGTAATGATTGTTAAAAGGAATTAACGAAACTTAATTTGACACAAAAAAGCGGAAGCGGGCCTATAAAAGCCCGTTTTCGCTGTTTTTGAATAAAAGCACGCAGTAAATAAGAAGCTCAAAAAAGCTAAAAATGCTTAACAGCACTATTTTTTAATATATTTCAGGATGTTTTTCCACTGAACATGCTTTTCAATTGTCTTTTCTACCAGCTTAATAGCATCTGTGTTCTGAGGATGAATACTGCGATAAACGCTGTGCAGGTTTTCAATAGTTGTAAAGGTATCTTCATGGACCAAAATTACGGGAACCCCTTTTTCTTCGGCCTGGGAGAGAACCCGCACATCCGGGTAAAGCCCTCCTGTAAAGATAATAACTGATGTACTGGTTTCCAGGGCTGTAAGAGCCATGTCACTTCGGTCTCCGCCGGTTACAAGGGCCTTGTTTGGTGCTCTTCTAAGATAGCTAAGAGCGCTCTCGATGGTCATTGTACCAACAACAACTTCTTCGACTATGCGGTTCATGTGGTCAGGCGCTGCAAGTACTTCTCCATGCAAAACATCATGAAATTCAGCCACCGTGGGAGATGATATCTCTATCTGGCGAGGTATGATCCCCAACACTTCAAAACCTTTTTCCTGGACAAGCGGTTTATAAATGCTGTTGCTTTTGTTCCACTGGGTCTGCGAAACATTGTTGAAGATAGTGCCGATTACCTCGACTTCGTGTTTCGCCCACAGGTCTAAATACAGCAGGTTCTGGTCAATATGGAAATCGTCATCTGCCTTAATGACCGGCAGGGCGGATGCTCCCAACCTCACTGCCAGGTTAAAATCATCAAGCCCCTGGTTATGGCCTACATATGGCTCTATACTACCGTCTACCAGGACAACATCATAGCCTTCTGAACATTTCTTAAAAGCATTTTCAATAAGCGCTCCCAAATCTCGTTCATCTTTCATGAACCTGGCGGTAAGGTAATGAGAATCAACCGTTACCGGTGAAATAATATCGCTGGAGAAGGGCAGGGAAAAAACATCACGCATAAGAATAACATCATCGTCATCCTTTTTTATAGTGCCTTTTCTAAAACCCAGCGGCTTAAAATAAGATACTTTAAGGCCCGATTCCCTCAGCTTTAGACCGATACCCAGGGCGGCAGCTGTTTTACCCCCACCTGCCTTACCGGAAAAATAAATGGCTTTCATTTTATCACCTCGTAGGAAGCATTTTATTTCTTCTCAATCGTGATCTTAACATCAAGCGCCGTGGCACCCTTGTGGTGAACCCTGATTGGGTTAATGTCCATTTCGGTTATTTCTTCAAAGTCAGTTACCAGTTTTGCTGTGCGTAAAATTGAATCAACAAGAGCATCTATATCGGCGGGTTTCTTTCCCCGGTAACCTTTTAAAAGCGTGTAAGCCTTTGTTTCAGTAAGCATTTGCCTTACTTCTTCCTCGTTGTCCAGGGCAGAAGCAAGCCGGAAGGTAACGTCTTCTAGCAGGTTGACATAGATTCCACCAAGGCCAAAGACAATAAGCGGGCCGAACTGGATGTCACGGGACATACCGATAATTATTTCTACGCCATCGTCAACCATATCCTGGACTTCCACACCGTAAACCGGGGCATCAGGCAGGTAATGATTAACTTTCTCCATGATACGGTTAAATGCCTTTCTTACTTCCTGGTCGTTGTGCAGACCGATCTCAACCCCACCAACATCAGTTTTATGCGCAATACGCGGGGAAGATATTTTTAGAGCAACTGGAAAACCGATTTCACTGCTTATTCTGGCAGCATCATCCTCGGTGCGCGCAAGGTAAGTATGGCTTACCGGTATCCCGTATGCAGACATGACTGCTGATGACTCATGGCCCAGTAAAACAACGCGCCGGTCAGCAAATACTTCATCCAAGGTTTTGCGTACTGCTTTTTTATTGATGTTATCAAATGTAAGCTGTTCGGTTTTAATTTCAGATTTTACGTGACCCGCATAATTAACCATTCCCTTGAGCGAGCGAACCGAAGGTTCAGGGAAGGTAAAGGCAGGAACTTTTTCACGTGTGAGAAAACTTTTACCTTCGGCCAGGGACTTCCCACCCATGTAAACAGCCATGACCGGTTTTTCCGGGTAGGTTTTATTTAGCTCTACAATGGTTTTTGCTGTTTTTTCAGGTTCAGTAACAGCTGCCGGACAGAGCAGGACCAGGGCGCTGTCAACATTGTCGTCTTCCAGGACAGACTGCAGGGCGAAACGGTAGCGATCATCCCTTGCGTCACCGATTATGTCTACAGGATTGTAAATATTAGCTTCAGCAGGAAGGTTTGAGCGTAATTTATCAATCGTATCTTTTGTAAATCGGGCAATATTAAGGCCGTATTTTTCAACAGCGTCAGTAGCTACAATTGCCGGGCCGCCGGCATTTGTTACAATGGCCACCCGTGAACCTGCAGGAAGTTCCTGCGTTGAAAAGGCCCTGGCCAGATCAAATAGTTCGTTCATCGTTTCTGCCCTTAATACGCCGCTTTGCCTGAAGGCTGCTTCATAAGCGCGATCACTGCCTGCCAGCGCCCCTGTATGTGAACTGGCAGCCTGTGCCCCTGCG
>SLQM01000164.1 GCA_007131435.1 Syntrophomonadaceae bacterium | reverse complement strand
TAAAGGTAGCACGTAGGCCGGCCTGTGTCAATCAGCAGCGGGGCAGATGGATGAGACAGGGACGGGAAAGGTTGACTCATTCGGAAGCAGGACATTTAGCTCAACACAAAGAATAATGCTCATCAGTTTATTTTTTAGGAGGCCATGGCATGAGTCATAGTGAAATGAGCAGGGCAAAGAGACATCTTGAAACAACGGCAAAAATGAAAGAGATGCTTCCCCGTTTTTTTATGCGGCAGATGGAGAGAAGATTCAGCAACGAACCCCTTGCCTGGTGCATGGTGGGAGTGCCGCCAGAGCTGCTAAAAGCATTCGACCTGCTTTTTGAATGGCCTGAAAACTTTGGGACGATGTGCGCCAGCAGGCTGGTTGCGCCAAAATTTATCGAGGTAGCCGAAGGTGATGGTTATTCCCAGGAGCTCTGCTCTTATGTGACCAATACCATGGGTTACTGCAAGTTGTTCAAGGAAACCGGGGAAGCGCCTGAAGAATCTCCACTGCCCGGTGGGATGGGCACTCCGGCCATGCTGCTTGGTTCAGGATTTATCTGCGAACCGCGCTGGAAGTGGTTCCAGTCTATAGCCACCCGTTTCTTCGATGTGCCCGTCTACAGCAGCGACCCATTAGCCCCGCCCTGGGATATTGATCCTCGCGATCCGCGCATCGAAGAACATTACCTTTCCCTGCTGCGTGAGGACCTCTCCGGCCAGATTAACTTCTTAGAGAAGCATACCGGGAAGAAACTCGATTTGGACCTGCTGCGCGAAATATTGGCACTGTCTCACGAAGCCCTTGCATACTGGCGAGATACACTTGCTCTAAGAAAAGCAGTTCCCTGCCCCATGGGATCAACCGACTATTTTCATTCCATTATCCCCCAGATGTACCTGGTGGGCGACCAGGAAGCGGTTGATTTTTACAGGGAAATGTATGCAGAAGTTAAGGACAGGGTTGAGCGGGGAGTAGGCATTGTTGAAGAAGAGAAATACCGTTTAATCTGGTTCGGCCTGCCGCCATGGTTCAACATGGGTATTTTTAATTATCTTGAATCCCTGGGCGCTGTTTTTGCATATGAATCTACCTATAATGTTGGTGATTATTTTGAAGTTGACCTGAGTGACCCCCTGGAGGCAATCGTCAGGCGAACCTGGCAGAGGGCAGTAAAAATGCACGATTACGGAGCAGAAACAATGCCCGAGCTGTGTAATCCTGCTGTGTTCGGCGGTTTTTCCGGCAGCAGCCTCCTGGAAGAACTGGTAGATGATTTTAGCTTGAACGGGGCTATTATGCACCTGACCCGCTCCTGCAGGGCAGTTTCATTTGGTGAAGTCCATACCAAAAACAGGCTGTCCGAGATTGGCGTACCTTCACTAATCTTTGAAAGCGACATGGCCGATCCAAGATTATGGTCTGATGCGCAGATCAAAACCAGGCTGCATGCTTTCCTGGAGACAATGGACAAGGCTGAAAAGGGGGCAAGATAAATGACAGTTAATAGTAAACAGGCGATAAGCACGAGGAACGAAGAGATGATCGTTAAGCTGAAAACAGAAAGCGGAATGCCTGTTATCGGCTATATCTGCTGTTTTGCACCACCAGAACTAATAGCTGCAGCAGGAGCACTGCCTTACAGGATTACCGGCATACCCGGGGCAGACAACTCTGCAGCTGATGCCTATGTTGAGCCATACGGATGCACCTATGTACGAAACATCCTGGCCAGGGCAGTAAAAGGTGAACTTGATTACCTGGATGGCCTTGTAATATCACATAGCTGCGATATGGTGCAAAGACTTTACGGTATTTGGACCTATTACCATCCCCTTGCATATTCATACATGTTTAATGTCCCCCACCAGCTTACCCCCTGGTCAAAGCGTTTTTTTAAAAGAGAACTGGGCTTTTTTAAAGAAAGCCTTGAAAAATACACGGGCAATGAAATCACTAATGAAAGCCTAAGAAAAGCTATTGATAACAGCAACCTGAACCGCAAGCTAATCAGGAAGCTTTACAATATGCGTAAAGAGGATAAACCACTGTTTGAAGGAAGCGAAATAATTGAGCTATTAATAGACGGAGGCACACTGCCTGCGGAACAGTTTAGAAAGGTACTGGAAGAAAAACTTGCTGAAGCGGAAAATCGCGAAGCCGGCAAAGAACCCAAACCGCGGATCATGATCTGGGGCAGCATCATGGATGACCCTTCTCTATTCAAAATGATTGAAGAAACAGGCGGAACTGTTATAACAGATGACACCTGTATCGGCACCAGGGTGTGGGATAAAGATATCCCGCTCACAGATGATTTATATGATGGATTGACCAGCCATTATTTCGAAAATTTCCAGTGCCCCCGCACAGACAGGGGCCCGGGAGTTAAACGTTTCGACTATCTCTTGGAGCGTGCGCGTGAATACAGGGTTAATGGTGTGGTTGGTTACTGTATATCATTTTGTGATCCTCATAAATTTGATTACCCCGATTTACGAGACCTGTTGAAAAAAGAGAGAGTACCTTTTTTGCTGATAGATGACAATTACAGTTTTGAACCAGCCGGTTCAATAAGAACCAGGCTGCAGGCTTTTATTGAAATGCTGTAAATTTTTCTTGTATCACCACCTTAAATATGAGAAAATAGTAACATTCATTTTTAAAAAAAGCAGCTGCAGCAAAGGTGCGTGATATTTATGCCATTGATTGTTCAAAAGTACGGCGGCTCATCGGTAGCATCTATAGATCATATCAGGCGGGTAGCAATGGGCATAGCCACCTCAAAGATAATGGGTAACAGCGTAGCGGTAGTTGTTTCGGCTATGGGTGGAGAAACGGACAGGTTATTAAACCTGGCGGCAGAAATAAGCCACAACCCGCCGGGCCGGGAGCAGGATGCCCTTGTTGCAACCGGTGAGCAGGTCTGCTCAGCATTAATGGCAATAACGCTGGAGAGCCTGGGCCATAGATCTAAATCATTCATGGGTCTCCAACTACCCCTGATAACCGACAATGTCCACACTAAAGCCCGTATAACCGACCTGCATACAGAAACTATTAAAAGTGCACTGGATGAAGGTATGATCCCCATTGTTGCCGGCTTCCAGGGAGTAAATGAAGATGGCAGCATAACAACCCTGGGGCGGGGAGGATCAGATACAACCGCTGTAGCCCTGGCTGCTGCTTTAAAAGCTGACTGCTGTGAGATATATACCGATGTTGACGGCGTATATACCGCCGATCCAGGTATATGCCCCCGTGCGAGGCACCTGAAGCGTATCTCCTACCAGGAAATGCTCGAGCTTGCCGGCCTGGGGGCAAAAATACTTCACAGCCGTTCCGTCGAACTGGCCCAAAAATACCAGGTTCCTCTGGTTGTTAAGTCTTCATTTGGAGGAAACAAGCAAACCTGGATAGTTAACGAGGAGGAAGTCATGGAAAACTCAATTATAAAAGGTGTAACCCTGGAAAAAAATGTTTCTAAAATTTCGTTAATCAGGGTTCCCGACCGCCCGGGAATTGCATATAAAATTTTGGCCCCCCTGGCCGATGCTGCAATTAATGTTGACATGATTATCCAGAATGCCAGCATTGACGGATTTGCAGATTTTACTTTTACTGTTCCAACAACAGACCTGGAAAAAGCCAAAGAACTGGTTGAAAGAGAAGCCAATGATATTAACGCCTCTGAAATGCTCGCGTCTAACAACATAGTCAAAGTATCTGCCGTAGGTATAGGAATTAAAACTAATCCCGGCGTGGCGGCTAAAATGTTTCATTCCCTTTCTGCTGAAAATATTAACATTGAAATGATCAGTACGTCTGAATATCGCATTTCCTGCGTAATTGAAGAAAAATATGGCGAATTGGCAGTCCGTGCAATCCATAAAGCCTTTGGCCTGGACAATGTGAAAGAAGAAAGAAAATAAAAAGGAGATAAGCCATGCCAGGCAGCGATACCTCGAGAATTTGGAATGGGTTCTGGCAAATTGCCGATCCCAAAATATGGATTGCCTCAACCGTTCCGATGCTGGTGGGCGGGGCAATGGCTTATGCCTACCAGGGCTCTTTCAGTATTTCATGGTTTGTGTTGGGCGCTGTCGCTATTTACTTGCTGGAAACTGGTAAAAACGCCATTAATGAATATATAGATTACCTTAGCGGGGTCGACCGCTATGTTACCCCTGAAAAAAGAACTCCTTTCAGCGGCGGTAAGAAAACCATTATTGATGGCAAACTGACACTGCAGGAAAACCTGGTTATCGGTATCATAACTGTAATCCTGGGCTGCCTGATTGGCTTATATATTGTTGCCTTCCGAGAATTTAACATTATCTGGTTTGGCCTGGCAGGTGTTTTTTTCGCCCTCTTTTACAGTTTGCCCCCCTTCAAGTTTGCTTACCGTGGTCTGGGAGAACTGGTTGTTGGATTCACTTTTGGGCCTCTAATCACGGTAGGGGCTTTTTTAGTGCAAACACATACCATTACAGTCGAAGTTGTACTTGCGTCTCTTCCCCTTGGCCTCTTAATTGCCAACGTGCTTTGGATTAACCAGTACCCGGACTACGAGGCTGACAAAAAAGGCGGAAAAATGAACGGTGTTGTCCGGCTGGGCAAGAAAAATGGGGTAAATGTTTATGCTGCTCTCTTTGGGCTTTCATACCTGCTGTTTATTATCCTGGCTATCGCTAGCAGCAACATTTTCTGGCTTTTTAGTTTTGTTACCATGCCCCTTGTCTACAGGGCCATATTAGTTGCCCGGATTCATTACGATGATATACCAAGGCTAGTTGAGGCAAATTTGAAAACTATTCAGACCTACCAGTTAACAGGACTATCTATAATTATAGCCACACTGCTTCCCCTGCTATTCAAATAGCAAGTCATTAATCTCTTCTTAATAATTAGAAACAGCATGTTCTTATTCTCACAATTGATAACAGGAACCCGCGTTTCACTCTATTTTCCACAGCAGTTATGAGCTACACTATTGGCATTACATTTGCATGTTAATTTATTGATAAAGTTTTATTTACGTGTTGCCAAAAACTACTCGCGAAAAGGATAAAAATCATGCTTCCAGGTAATGACCTAGTTCTTTCGTACACAGCGAAAGTGCTTGAGTTTATCTCTAAAAGCAGGCTGGATGAAGTTGAAATAGATTGGGTAACGAAAGAAACCGTTAACGGC
>SLQM01000171.1 GCA_007131435.1 Syntrophomonadaceae bacterium | reverse complement strand
ATCATAACCTTTTCGCACCCCTGCATTAATAGCCTCTTCCAGGGTACCTCCTGTTAGGTGAACCTCCTGGCCCCATTCAACAAAAAATACTGCAAATCCAGTATCCTGGCAGATTGGAATTTGCTCATTCCGGGCAATTTCCACGTTCTCAATCAGCTGTTTCAGAACTTCCTTTCCCGTGGGCGATTCCTCTTTTTCAAGCGCATCCTTTATAGCCTGAAATTCTTCCTCACCAAGATAAATATTCGCTTCCTCGCACATCTCAGCCACATGATCAGAAATCGTTGACGCGGCTATCTCCCGCAAACCTGACACCTCCCGGTCTAAGTATTATTTCAGGTTCTAGCTAACCTGTATTTAGTGTATTTTTCTGCTTAGCATATTAAATTCCTGCTGCAGGTTATAATTTTTATTATAATTCTAAAATTTATTTTCGCACATGACGACTATAAGTCATGTTTATTGTTCAAATTTGTGTTATTCTTTAATACCTACCCGTCTATTTGCTTTATAACAACATTTTTTGCTATTCGGAAGGGGATGTAGCCACTTTTTCCATCAGGCAATCCCACTCATGATCCACCTCATGCTGCAGCATTTCCATTCTTTGCCTATCCATCTGTTTAAACCTGCGCTGGGCAGACAAGTATTCTTTAAGCGGCGTTTTTTTCTCGCCCTGGTAATGAGTCATTTTCCATGTCACACCGTTCTCAATTTCATACAGGGGGAAAAATCCAGTGGACACTGCAAGCCTTGATAAATGAATTGTATCAGAAGATTCTGTTCCCCAGCCAGGAGGACAGGGCGATAAAATATGGATAAACCGAAACCCTTTTATAGCCTGGGCCTTTTTAAGTTTACTTTCCATATCATCAGGAAAAGCAACAGTCGCGGTAGCGGCATAAGGTATTCCATGAGCAGCCATGATTTGCATGATATCTTTCTTCTGACCAGCTTTAAATAAGGGGTAAGGCGCAGTTGCTGTTCTTGCCCCAAAAGGAGTTGCAGAACTAGTTTGCATTCCAGTGTTCATGTATGCCTCATTATCGTAGCAAACAAAAATATAGTCTTCATTGCGCTGAGCAGCACCTGACATGGCCTGAAGGCCTATATCAAAAGTACCGCCGTCCCCGGCAAGCACCACAACAGTTGTGTCATCATGGCCTGCTGCATTCAGACCCCTTTTCACGCCACTACCAACGGACCCCGCACTTGGAAAGGGACAATGCAGTATAGGGCATTTTAAAGCAGTAAGAGGAGGCATGCCAGAAATTATGCTCCAGCAGGAAGCCGTCAGTACTATGGCCAGGTTAGGCCCGAGCGCCTTAGTAAGGTACCTAACCGCCAGCGCTGCTCCACATCCCGGGCATGCATTATGACCTGAATAAAGCATTTCTGAATCTATTTTGAGTTCATCTATCCTCATCGCACATCAACTCCCCATTTTTGATCGGCATTCTTTCCTTCTGCGGTAGTTTCTAAAACTCTATGGAGCATGTCGATCGTTAAATCTATTCCACCGGCCAATAATAAATCTTCAACTATAGGTGGGTTTTCCATGTTATAAAGCGCTGCTTTTAGCTCCTGTGAAAATATACCTCCCATACCAATAGAACAGTTACGGTCAACAACAATAACTCTTTCAACATCGTGAGCCTCAAGAACAGCGCACAACTCTTCTGCCGGATAGGGACGAAACATCCGGAGCTGGATTAAACCGCAATCCTTAAGCCCCGGAAGCGCCCAGCGGATTGTTTCAACTGTACTTCCCGCTGCCACGAAAACAGTTTTTGAACCCGGCGGGATAACACTATCCACGGCTTTATAGCTCCGTGCAAAGTAACCTTCAAATTTTTTGTTAACCTGCTTGAATAAGTCCAGTGCTTTAATCATGCTTTCATGGCGATTTCTTACGAGAAGTATCTGGTTATCACCAGTTGTCAAACCATGAAGGTTAACAGGATTACCCGGAACCACCTGCGGTTTAAATCTTTTTTCGCCAACAAATTCCAGGGTTTTTTCTTTTTCTGGAATATCAACTGCTTCATAGGTATGGGATATATAAAACCCATCAAACACTACAAGACATGGTAGTAAAAGAGATTCACTTAAAACATAGGCCTGCAATACAGTATCAAATACTTCCTGGGCTCCGGAACAGTAAATCTGCATCCATCCAGTATCCCTCTGGCTTAGGCTGTCTCCCTGATCCGGGTCAAGGCACCATGGAGCTCCAATCGCTCGATTTACATTAACCATGACAACAGGCACTCTCGCTCCACTGCACCAGTGGATTACTTCATGCATGTATGCCAGGCCATGGGAAGCTGTAGCAGTAAATACCCTCGCACCGGCAGCCGCCGCACCATAGCAGCAAGCCAGCGCGGCATACTCTGATTCAACACTTACAAAGTCTCCTCCCAGTTCACCTTTTGCTTCATAGTTTGCAAGCGTTTCAACTATAGCAGTTTGTGGTGTTATCGGGTAAGCCGCAACCAGGTCAACACCTGCCCTTTGTACCGCTGCTGCTGCAGCCTGACTCCCACTGAGCATTTCATAAGCCATGTTATCTACCTCCTTCCAAAACAAGAGCCTGGGCCGGGCATTCTTTAACACAAATCCCACAGCCCTTACAATAATCGAGGTTTAGCTCAAAACGGCCATTTATTACATCAATAGCCATGTCCGGGCAAAAAATGTAACATGTACCACATGCATTACATGTTCCACAACCGAGGCATCGAGAAGCTTCCAACTCGGGAGTACATTCTTTATGTTGCATTTTTATATTTAACTTAGTTGCCAGGTTCAAATCTTCAAAAGATACAACAGGCTGTTCAGGCAGCATTACTTGAGGAACAGGCAAGCCTTCAAGATCTGCAACTATACCATATGCCGCTATTCTACCTGCCTTAATGGCCTCAGGGACAGTTGACGGGCCGGTAATCAGGTCTCCCCCGGCGAAAAAAGGAACATCCCTGCCAAACTCACAAAAAACAGAGAGATCTGCCTGCTGGCCAAGTGCCATAACGACTGTCCCACAGCTTTTACTAAATGAACGGCTCCTGTCTATTGAAAGGCCGTTTAAGTCAGTCTTGCAGTAATCAAACATTAACCCTATTATATCTTGCTCTTCCTTCTCTACCTCCCTTGGAAGGGCATTAAAAATAAGCTCCACACCTTCTCTTTCTGCTGCCTCTACTTCCTCCTGGTTGGCTGGCATTTCAGCCCTGCTGCGCCTGTAAACCAGGCTGACATGATTGACTCCTTTTAACCTTAGCGCGCTACGGGCACTATCTATTGCTGCGTTACCTCCACCGATGACAACAACGGGATCTGATATTTCAAGCTGCCCCCCACTGTTAATAGCGCTGAGAAAATCAAGGGCATTGTACACCCTTCTATCCTCTTCACCAGGTATATATGCCCTGCGGGGTTTCCAGGCGCCAGTTGCCAAAAATATGTTGTCATATTCCTCATACAGCTCACAAAGATCTTTTTTATCGCCAATAGGACAATCTTTTATAAAATGAATACCCGACTCTTCCAGCATGTAAAGCTCCCTGTTTAATACATAACGGGGCAATCGGTATTCAGGTATACCAAGAGTAAGCATACCGCCTATCAAGGATGTTTTCTCATATACTGTAACACTGTAACCTGCCGCATTGAGATAATACGCACAACTAAGGCCAGCAGGTCCTGAACCGACAATCCCAATTTTGCCTTTATACTTTATTGGCCTTTGCACAGCTTTAATATTATTTAATCGCCATTCACCAATTGCTTTTTCAACTTCTTCTATGGCAATATCCTGATCCAGTTGGCCCCTGTTGCAATTTGAAGTGCAGGGATGGTAACATACATAACCGGTGATAGCAGGAAAGGGGTTATACCTGCTTACTATTTGCCAGGCTTCCTCCCACTTTTCCTGCTTAACAGCTTCCATCCACAATGGTATTTCACCATCAAGCAGACAATCTTGACGGCAGGGTGATAACCTGCTGCTTTTCTCAGGTGTAAGAAATCTCCAGTCGCCTGTTTTGTTAGCCGTGCTTGGTTCAAAACCATAAGAATAGCATGGCTTCTCCTGAATCATTGTATCAGTTGACAAGGCTTCCCACCTCCTTTACACTCTCATAACCCTCTTTGACTGCCGCTATATTCTCATCCAGCTTTACAGTAACTCTTTTTCGGATTGAAGATGTCAGACTTTCCAGGGAAGCCAGTCCGCTATTTTTAGCCATCGCTCCCAGCATTACAGTGTTAACCATTGGGAAGCTTCCAATTGCCAGGTTATGTTTCCAGGCTATTTCTGTTGCATTTACAGAATATAATTTGATCCCCATTTCTGGATCGAGCGCGTTAATTAAACTGCTTTGTATATCTTCTGGGCTATTTAACAATAATGTACCTCCCCTTTTTAAACCAGAAATAAGGGAACTGCCAGTCATAGTAGAATCGAAGATTGAAACATAATCTGGCTCGTAAACCTTGCTGCGCGGCATAAGCCTGCTTTTACCTGCTCTTATAAATGCTGTTACAGGGGCACCTCTTCTCTCAGCCCCAAAAAGCGAAAAAGCCCTTGCATAATAACCTTCCATAAATACCGCTTCGGCAAATATTGCCGCAGCTACAACTATACCCTGGCCACCTCTTCCATGAATTCGTAACTCGAGCATTTCCTTTTCCAAGCTTCATCCCTCCTTGCACATTTATGCACGGTGTAATTGTTTGCCTGCAAAATATTGCATGTTTTGACTTGTGATGCTCAGGTTATTACCTCGTATTTTAAGTAATGTAGTGTATCTTGTTTACAAAATCTACGGTGCATTATGGAACAAATACATAACCTTGCCAGATCTCTTTATCACCCAAAACATGACTGTTTTCAATTAATCCGGGCAAGATACACTACATCTCTTATTGTTGCATCTCCTGAAAAGATATAAGCATCCCTCCTTCTAAGTGTTGTTAAATATAATATTCGCAATTATCGTACCATGTAATAGCATCTCAGAAATTAGGCAGCTCGCTGTCTCTAGTTTTCCCTTTTCTAAATCAATTTTGCTAACGTAAAACCCCTGGTTTAATAAAACCAGGGGTTGTAAACCCATATACTATTGAAATCTAATTTATGATCAGCCACTTTATCAAATTTAACGATTTGTGGTTTTAAAAATATTCTTCAAATTTTTACT
>SLQM01000180.1 GCA_007131435.1 Syntrophomonadaceae bacterium | reverse complement strand
CCTGCCGGAAGGCCGGGATTTCGTGGAATACTTTCTTTTTGAGCGGCAGGAAGGCTATTGCACCTATTTTGCCACCGCCCTGGCGGTGATGGGCAGGGCTGTTGGCGTGCCGACCCGCTATGTAACCGGTTTTGTCGTGCCCCCGGAGGCAGGTGGAGATGGAGTTTACCAAGTGGCAGGGACCAGCGCCCATGCCTGGGTTGAAGCCTATATTCCCGGGTTCGGCTGGCTGTCCTTTGAAGCAACTCCCGGCTTCCCGGGAGGCACCGCCCTTCCGCTTTACCGGGACGATCTGTTAAGAGAACGCCCCCAGTATGACCGGGAACTTTTAGACAGCTGGAGAACAGGGCTGGAAGATCAGCCCTTTGCAGAGCAATATAATGGTCTTCCCGGGCAGGCCGAGATGGTTGAAGGTGAACAGGAACTGACCGGTTTTGCTAACCTGATCGCCCGAACCTTGTTTGTAATCTTAATCATGCTGGCCACCGGTTTAACCGGCCTTATGCTTTACCGCCTGTTAAAGTTAAAAAAATACTTCCGGGAACTGAAAGAGAAAAGTGCCCGTGAACGGGCCGTGGGTTACTACCGGGTGACCCTTTTCCTGCTCGACAAAATGGCTCTCGGCCGTTATCCCGGCGAAACTCCGCGACAGTACAGCCGGCGCATTATCCGCCATGTTCACTCCTGGAGCCACAACTTCAAAGACCTCTCCGAGGGAATCAACCGGGCCCTCTACAGCAGGGAAGCCGTTTCCCCCGACCTTGCTGCCGACGCAGAGCGTTTCTTCCACTTTACCTTTAACCGCTACCAGGCCACGAAGGGTAAAATAAGGACATATGCCGAAATCATCTTTTCAACCAACCTGCCCTAACCTGAGCTAAAAACGGCTCGAAGCGGGGACGGATCTTTTTTCAGGTTTTGGTAAAACAGATCTTTTTTTACCTGGTAAAAGAAAACGTCTCCGCTTCAGGATTTGTCACTGTTTTAAGGTTCTCCGCCTCAGGCGTCCCAGTTTCAGGGCAGGTGCATCCAAGGTTAATCTACTACTGTCATCATTTCCCCGCAGCAAATGGGGATCACATCTCCGGCTTTAAGGTGCAGCAGTTTGTTGCAGGTTTTACAGATTACACTTTCATCATTATCGAGGCGCACCTCGACGAAAGAACTTTCTCCAAACTCAAGCCCTTCAATATGGAAGGAAGCGCCTGCATCGCTTTTTACGGGGACATACTCACCGATTGGAACAAGCTTTCTGCTATCTCCCACGCAGTCAACCAGGAGCTTCCAGAGAGCTGTCAGCTTAGCTTTTTCCTCATCATTTTCAGGACTTAAAACGACATGATTTTTTTGGATATCGATTTTAATCTTAATCATTCCTTTCATTGGTTTTGCAGCACAATTTACCTTGTAGCAAAGTCACAAGTTATGCTTGCTATTATTGATTATCATGACTGCGCTGCTGTGCATATTATTATATCATTATATTTAAATTCGATTCAATTATAACTTAAAGAAAAATTCAAACGGGCAGATATCAAGTTTAACTGCAATTCATGTTTTGATCTTTCAATATCCGTTAAGCAGCCATTTCTTTAGCTTACCGGTAAGAGATGATCTTTTGTGGATAGTTGAACTTCCATTTCAAAACTCTCTATATGCCTTCGTTAGTTGATGCAAAGCTTAATCATCCTGCCTGGGCTCTAACTTTTCAGGCAGGAATAACCCTTTGCAATAGAGTAATTTATCCAATAGAGAACAAACCAGGGGTGCAGCAATGGGCAGCAGCATTAATTTACGCTTAAAAAAATTTATTGCCAGGCCGCTTAAGATCAGCCAGAAAATAGTGCTGCTTGTTTTCCTGCTGCTCTTTACAGTTTTATTAATAGTCGGGGTTGTTGCAGAAAGGATCCTGGTCTCGCGCCTTGAAGCGGGACTGGAGCAGAACGCCCTTGATATTGCCCACGTGGTTGCCGGAATACCGGAAGTACAGGAATACGTGGGCCTTGAAGGTGGGCACCTGGTTATCCAGCCTCTTGTTGAGGGCTTACGGGTAAAAACAGAAGCTGAATTTATTGTTGTAATGGATATGGAGAGCACCCGCTATTCGCATCCTGTCCCGGAGCGGATTGGCCAAAAATTTGTCGGGGGCGATGAAGGCATGGCCCTGAAGGGTGAAACATATACTTCTGTTGCTGTCGGAACGCTTGGCCAGTCACTTCGCGCCTTTGTTCCAATCCACCGCGCCGGGCAACAGGTTGGCGTGGTTTCAGTGGGCATCCTGATGGATGACATCATGCTGATGATCAATCAGCTGCGCCTGCAGATTTTCCTGGCTTCGCTGGCAGCCCTGGGCCTTGGCCTGTTCGGTTCCGGCTATTTGGCCTGGAACATCAAGAAATCGATGTTCGGGATGGAGCCGCATAAAATATCGGCCCTCCTGAATGAGCGGGTTGCCATCCTTGAATCGGTCAGGGAGGGTATTATTGCGGTTGACAGGAATGGCTATGTAATCTATTCAAACCATGAAGCCCGCAGACTGCTCGGCCTTGAAGGGGACGCAGTCGGAATGGAAGCTGAGAATCTGCTGCCCGTGCAGTCCATCAGGGATGTTATGAAAAAAGGCGAACCGGTTACCGATGTAGAGATGAACCTGAACCGGGCCAGCATTCTCAGCAACTTTGTGCCCATCAAAAGCAGGGATGACAGTAAAATAGTCGGGGTAATAGCCAGCTTCCGCGATATGACCGAAATCCGCAAGCTGGCAGAAGAGCTGACCGGGGTAATGAAGTTTGTTGAAACCTTAAGAATTCAGAACCACGAGTTTAACAATAAGCTGCATACCATTTCCGGCCTGGTCCAGCTTGGGGAATACGACCGGGCCGTAGAATTTATATCAAGCGCCGCCACCTCCCGCCGCCAACTGGTATCTTTCGTCTCCGAGAGGATCAAGGATCCTGCTGTTGCCGCTGTCCTGTTAGGTAAGTACGGCCGGGCCCGGGAGCTTAATATTGCCTTTTCTATTGATGATCACAGCATCCTGGGAGAAATACCTGCCGCAAAAGGGACCACCCTGGCAGCGATTATCGGTAACCTGGTTGATAATGCCCTCGAGGCGGTGCAGCAGAAAGATGATAGGGATAAGGAAGTGAAGGTTGCTCTTTTCGACAGCGGCGATTTACTCACTATCACTGTAGAGGATAGAGGCACCGGCATTTCCGCCGAGCTGCAGGAAATAATCTTTGAAAAAGGCTTTACCACAGCGGAAGATGAGCACAGGGGCTTAGGCCTATTTATAGTCAGCTCTTTTGTCGATTCCCTGGGCGGTGAAATAAAACTAAACAGCAAAGAAGGGAAAGGGACCGTGGTTACGGTATATATTCCTTATGGAAAAGAAATCGAACAGCATTAAGGTGATCATAGTTGAAGACGATCCAATGGTGCGCGATATCCATCGCCGCTTTATTGCTTCAATTGACGGATTTACCGTGGTCGGTGAAGCAGCTTCAGGCAAATCTGCCCTGGAACTGTTAGAAGAAAAAGAGGCCAACCTGGCCATTCTTGATGTTTACATGCCTGAAATGGATGGTATTCGAGCCCTGCGTGCGATCAGGGAAAAAAGGCGGGATTTAGATGTAATCATGATTACCGCTGCCCAGGGCGGGGATATAATCAAGGAAGCTTCCCGCCTTGGCGTATTTGCTTACCTGATCAAACCATTTACCTTTGAACGTTTTACTCATACTCTTGAATCCTACAAGCGCTACTACTACAAGATTGGAGATAAGGAAGGCGCCTTTTCCCAGGATGAATTAAACGGTTTTTTCCTGGCGGGCGATAAAGGTCTTTCCACAGACCTGCCAAAAGGACTGCACAGCTCAACCCTGCAGAAAACGATTGAATTCATGAGAGATTCCCAGGATCAAAAAGAGGGAGTATCCGCCTCGGAACTGGGTGCCCACTTGGGTGTTTCCCGGGTTACCGCCCGCCGCTACCTGGAATATTTAGTGCGAGCCGAGCGCGCTGTTGTGCAGCCCGAATACCAGGAGTGGGGACGCCCAGTAAACCGCTACCGGCTTATAAGCTAAGACGAAGAAGTTAAAAAGAAGAACCAACCCTGCAATGAGAGCACATACTGTGAAAACACCTCAAACGGGAACTGTTTCTTTTTCTCTTAGAACAGAGAACCGTCCCCTGTACCGGACCGGCTTTTCTCTTAGAACAGAGAACCGTCCCCTGTACCGGTAGAACAGAGAACCGTCCCCTGTACCGGTAGAACAGAGAACCGTCCCTTGTACCGGGTTGTACCGGCTATTCCCGTCCCGTAGAACAGAGAACCGTCCCCTGTACCGGAGAACCGTCCCCTGTACCCCGCTTCTGTACCGGGTTACAAAAGTTACAAAAAGATCCTTTAAGCTCAAATACTTCACAATTACTTAAGCCCACACGATAATAAAAGAAGTTAAAAGAATTAGCTTCACGCACTTAGAGCTGCAGTTAATTATTTTTCGGGAATGTAAGTGAAAAAAATAACAAGTGAAAGGAGATGTTTAGTTTGGCAGAAAAAAGCGGTTTATCACCACTGGTTCGCGGTATTATTTGTATTTTAATCCTGGCAATTATCTGGTTTATACCCAATCCTGAAGGCGTTTCCGTGGAAGCCTGGAGGCTGCTCGCCATCTTCGTCGCTACCATCGCCGGCCTGATTCTGCAGCCTATCCCGATGGGGGCCGTTGTGCTCCTCGGGATGATTTTGACAGTTTTATTCGGGGTGCGCACCATCGGTGAAGCGCTCTCAGGCTTTTCGAACGGGGTGGTCTGGCTGATTGTAATGGCCTTCCTTTTAGCCCGCGGTTTCATCAAAACCGGCCTGGGGCGCAGGATAGCCTTCCTGATGATCAGGGCTTTTGGTAAAACCACCCTCGGGCTCGGTTATGCCATCGTGATCAGCGACCTGATTATCGCCCCGGCCACACCATCTAACACGGCCCGGGCAGGAGGAATTCTCTTTCCCATCGTGCGCAGCCTTTCAGCCAGCTACGACTCTGAACCCGGCCCTACTTCCAGGAAGATCGGCGCCTACCTGATGCAGACCGAATTCCAGGGAACATGTATTACTTCGGCCATGTTCCTGACAGCGATGGCCGGCAACCCGCTCGTGGCAGAATTGGCCAGCGACGTGCTGGGTATCCAGTTAACCTGGGGCTCCTGGGCCCTGGCTGCCCTTGTCCCGGGGTT
>SLQM01000015.1 GCA_007131435.1 Syntrophomonadaceae bacterium | reverse complement strand
TGTTCCCTGGTAGTCCCGCTTTCTGCCAGGTAGCGGTTCATTTCCAGCCCGGCAATGAAGTAAGGGCTCTCGTCCAAGGGCCTGATGTAGGCCGGGTCGGTAGCGTATGATACCACGTGCTCGTAGTGCGACAGGTTTGAAACCTTGGAAAAGGAAGAGGTGGCAACAATACCCTGCTGGCCGGTTTGAATCTGCATCAGCGAGGAAGCCAGCCCCTGCAGGCTGTCTCCGGCGATACTCTGAACCGGCTTTAACACGGCCCCCAGCTGGTCGGGCACGTATTCGTCGGCAATGCTGATCCCTTCCATGAAGTCTTCCGATGAAGCCACGAACGAGTCAATGGACTGGGGATGGATGCCCCCGGCGTCTTCATAGCACTTGGTTGCCGCTTCGTAGATCATTTCCCGGTATGAAACATCCTGGGAAGTGGTCCTGAAGCCGGAGTAGCCAATGCCCACTATGGCGACTCTTTTAGTCATTATCTTTATCCCTCCTTATGGTTAACATCCAAGCTGCCTGGCAATCACCAGGCGCTGTATTTCTGAAGTGCCTTCTCCAATTTCCATCAGCTTTGCATCGCGCAGGTAGCGCTCAACGGGATATTCCCTGGTGTAGCCGTAGCCGCCGAAAATCTGGATCGCCTCCAGGGCAGTTTTTACCGCAGTTTCTGAAGCAAAAAGCTTGGCCATTGCCGATTCCCGGGTGAAAGGCAGCCCCTGGTCTTTCAACCATGCGGCGCGGTAAACTGCCAGCCTGGCCAGCTCAACTGCAGTGGCCATATCCGCCAGTTTGAACTGGATTGCCTGGAACTTCGAGATTAGCTGCCCGAACTGCCTGCGCTCTTTCGCATAATCCAGGGCCGCATCCAGGGATGCCTGGGCTATGCCGACCGACAGGGCGCCGATACTGATTCTTCCACCGTCCAAAGCCTGTAAAAACTGCTTAAAGCCTTCGCCTCTATTACCGAGCAGGTAATTTTCAGGGATGCGCACATTATCCATTACGATCTCTGCTGTATCCGATGCCTTCAAGCCCAGTTTTTCATAGGGGGCAGATACGGAAAAGCCCTCGCTGTCACGGGGCACAATGAATGCGCTGATACCGTGCGCGCCCTTTCCCGGTTCAGTCACGGCAGTGATAATTACCACCCCGGCATAAGTGGCGTTGGTTATAAAGCACTTGTTTCCATTTATCACCCACTGGCCGTTATCAAGCACTGCCGTCGTCTTCGTCCCCCCGGCGTCCGAACCGGCATCAGGTTCGGTTAAACCGAAAGCGGCCAGCATTTTACCTTCCGCGCAGGGAACAACCCATTTCTGTTTCTGCTCTTCCGTTCCGAAGAGGTAGATCGGGCCGGTGCCGATTGAGCAGTGGGCAGCGTATGTAATTCCCGTGGAAGCGCAGGCCCTCGAAATCTCTTCCACGGCCAGAACATAGGCTAAGTAGCCGTCACCCGTCCCGCCGTAATCTTCACTGAAGGGCAGGGCAAAAAGGTCAAGCGCGGCCATCTTTTCAATAATTTCTTGCGGAAATCGCCCCTCGCGGTCCAGGTCGGCGGCAATAGGTGCCAGTTCATTCTGGGAAAAATCGCGAACCATCTGTTGAATCATTATCTCGCTGTCGCTAAGAGAAAAATCCATTTACTCAACCCTCCTTCCTTTAGGAACTAGTTACAAAACTAATATGCAATCTACATGCCAAAGAAGAGGAGGGAGGATAGCCCGGAAGAGACCTGTAATAAAGGAAACTTATTCAAGCAGGCGCCTGTGTAGACTAAAAAGTGTAATCAATAGTAGACATATAGTAGACACTAAACAGTAGACAAATAGACATGGAGGCAGATGTTTTTAGCAACGAATTTTTATTTGTCAACTTTTCAGCGCCTTGATAAATAAAAACTTTAAAGTTATTATGTGGTTAGCAGTTAAAAAGATTTAAATCAAAGAGCCTGCCAGGTAAAGAGTTCTTTTCAATTTGAAAGGAGTCTAACACCAATGAACCTGCCCCTTTACCACCTGGACGTTTTTGCAGAAACTAAATATGCCGGCAACCAGTTGGCAGTAGTCAGGAACGCTGAAGGGCTTTCTGCCCTGGATATGCAGAAGATAGCAGCGGAGATGAATTTTTCTGAAACGAGTTTTATCCTCTCCGACCAGGAAAAAGACGGAGGGTACGATGTTCGTATTTTCACCCTGGATGAAGAGCTGCCATTTGCCGGGCACCCAACCCTGGGCACGGCATATATTATCCAGCGCTATATTATAAAGAAGGAAGTGCCTGAAATCAGGCTGAACCTTAAGGTAGGACAGATATCCGTTACTTTCAGCTACCGGGACGGCGAACCGGATTTTTTGTGGATGAAACAGATTGCCCCCACCTTCGGTAAAAAATTTAACGCCGGGGAAGTGGCAGTTGCATTAAACCTCGACCCTTCAATGATCGACACGCGTTACCCTGTCCAGGAAGTATCAACCGGGCTGCCCTTCATCATTGCCCCCCTGGTAAGCCTTGATGCAGTGCGGGCGGCAATTATCGACAGGGTGGGTTTCATGAAATTGATCGACAAATCAGAAGCGAAATTAATCTTTATCTTTAGCCCTGAAACTTACGACCCCGCAAACCAGGTAAATGGCCGCATGTTCGACAGCCATATCGGTATTGGTGAAGACCCGGCCACGGGCAGCGCCAACGGCTGCCTTGCCTCATACCTGGTTAAGCACCGCTACTTCGGGGAAAAAAAGGTAGATATCAGGGTAGAGCAGGGCTATGAAATAGGACGCCCCTCGCTGCTTCTCCTGCGGGCGCAGGAAGAAGAGGGGGGCGCGATATCCGTTGCCGTAGGCGGCAGGGTAATCATGGTCGCCAGGGGCGAGTTAATGTAGATATAAAGAGCGCTTGCTGGTGGTTTCACTTTCTACTGGCAAATGCTCTGTTTACCAGGTTATCGAGTATTAAAGATTTTCTGCTACCAGGTCACCCACTTCTGAGGTGCTGTAGCCCATTTGGCCGGCGCTGAGCGATTTTAGCTTGCCGCTTCCGCACAGCTTGATCACCGCCTGTTCAATGCAGTCGGCAGCCTCGCTTTCTCCCAGGTGATCGAGCATCATCGCCCCGGCGCAGATCTGCGCCAGAGGGTTGATCACTCCCTGGCCGGTATACTTTGGTGCCGATCCGCCAATCGGCTCAAACATGGAGACTTTGCCCGGGTGAATGTTGCCACCAGCGGCAATTCCCATCCCGCCCTGGATCATTGCCCCCAGGTCGGTAATTATATCTCCAAAAAGGTTGTCCGTTACGATCACATCAAACCATTCGGGGTTTTTAACCATCCACATGGTAATGGCGTCAACATGGGCATAGTCGCGTTCTACCTCGGGGTACTCGGGTCCAAGCTCATGAAAAGTTCTTTCCCACAGGTCGAAAGCATAAGTTAATACATTGGTTTTACCGCACAAGGTCAGTTTCTTGTCTTCCCGTTTATCCCTGCAGTATTCAAAAGCGTAGCGCAGGCAGCGCTCTACCCCGAACCGGGTGTTCACCGATTCCTGCACGGCTACCTCCTGGGCAGTCCCCTTCTTTAAAATCCCTCCTGCACCGGCATAAAGCCCTTCAGTATTTTCCCGCACCACGACAAAATCTATATCTTCAGGCCCTTTGTCTTTAATCGGGGTTGAGACACCGGGGAAAAGCTTAACCGGTCGCAGGTTAACATAAAGGTCCAGTTCAAAGCGCATCCGCAGGAGCAAACCTTTTTCTAAAATTCCAGGTTTAACATCCGGGTGGCCGATGGCGCCGAGAAAAATAGCATCAAAGCTTTTCAGCTCTTCCAACACGCTTTCAGGCAATATTTCTCCTGTCTTCATGTACCTGTCTCCGCCGAGGTCGTAATTAACTGTTTCCATTTTCAGGCTAAACTTTTCCCCGGCAGCTTTTAGCACTTTCAACCCTTCTGTAACCATTTCAAGGCCGGTGCCATCCCCGGGTATTACTGCGATTTTATACATCCAATTTCCTCCTCTGTTAAATAGTTATGCTATAAGTAGAAAAATAATAGTTAATTTGCAGCTATTTTCCCCTGTTAACGCTGCTGATGCTTCCGGGAGACCAATAAAAACATACTATATAATACCCCAACCAAGCCCAATTGAAAAGGGGATAAGATGTTTTAAAAGGTCTGTAAAAAATGTTAGCGATATGATAGAGTTAATATTATGAAAAAAATAGGGGAGGGAGATACGTGCTAAAATTCTTAATACCGGACCAATATTTAGACAGCATCTTTGAAATAGATACTGGTTACCTGAAGTCTTTGGGCATTAAGGGCATAATAACTGACATGGACAACACCCTGGTCTCCTGGAGCGATCGTAATGTATATCCCCGCCTGTCTGAATGGTTTGCCGGGCTTAAAAAAGAGGGTTTCAAGCTATTTATAGTTTCCAATAACAGCAGGGATCGCGGTGGTAAACTGGCTCACGATCTCGATATCCCTGCGATCTGGTATGCTATCAAACCGCGGAGGGGCGCATTCCGAAAGGCTATTACAACCATGGACCTTGCGCCGCATGAAGTTGCCGTGGTCGGTGATCAAGTCTTTACCGATGTTTTGGGAGGAAACCGCCTGGGGCTGCATACAATACTTGTTACTCCCATCTCTGAAAAAGAGTTTTTCTGGACCAAACTGACAAGGATGTTTGAGCGTGTAGTGATTAGCCGCCTACAGAAAAATAACCGTTAATCACTATATCTTGCCAAAAAACTATAGGACAGGTACTGTTTTATGTACAATTTGCTAAGCACTATAGCCAGTTTCTCTGCTATAAGTTAACTTTGATATTCACCCGGTGACATATAACCAGATTATTTCTGTATACTTCAAAATTTAGAAACACTATATATACTCAAGCATCGCTGCCTTTAAAGACTCTTGCGTTTCCTAATACTTTCGATGGATTAGATCTTTCTTCATGGTTGTGATGTTATTTGCCTACCTTTCATAGTCTCCCGAAAGACCTACAAAAGTAAAGCTATGTTACGTTCCATGCTTTTATAATAATTCCACGAATAGATTGAGGTGTGTTGACTTTTCCTGTCGCTATAGAAGATTATTCGCTTTTAAATTCTCCCCTTGCGGGCAAGGCATACATGGTCTCGTCATTTTATGCCATGCATTTCCATATCCAGTTGCAAAATAGGTACTCATTGAAAACTAAATTGCTTGCTAGCTCCTAAACTTTAATGAAGCTTTTATAGGAGAGATCCAAT
>SLQM01000192.1 GCA_007131435.1 Syntrophomonadaceae bacterium | reverse complement strand
TGCTTCGAGGGTTCGAATCCCTCTCTCTCCGCCATATGCGCCCGTAGCTCAGTCCGGATAGAGTAACTGACTACGAATCAGGAGGTCGCAGGTTCAAATCCTGCCGGGCGCACCAGTAAAATAAGGGGTTTTAAGCTTCGGTGAAGAGACAAAAGGAGCCAAAACCCCTTTCGTACACACTTTTGACATTTTTCATAATGTGCTCCAATGCCATATAGGAATTGAAATTATTGCCCGAAGGTGATTGACAACCAAGGCGGAGTTTTGATAGTTCTGGGGCACATTAAAACTTGCTTAAAGAGTATTTATTTCTGCTGGCAATAGTGTTTATCAATTGAATCAAATAACTTAGCCAGGCCGGATTTAACCTTGGCAGAGACTATTCCGCCGGTAAGAGGGATTGCCGGCTTGAATTCAGCCCGGTATCTCATTAGGGTGGAGTCGCCCTCTTCTGTAAGATCTATCCTGGCATAATAATCCTTAATTAATGGATGATCAATAATGCGGTAAGCATAGTTTTGAGGCAGGTTTGACTCAACTAGAACTTGCTTGATCGTTTCTTTCCCAATCGTCATAAACCTGGTTGCGCCTATCCCGTTGGCTTTCGGATCTCCTTCAGCTAATAATTCCACCTTAATGTCAGGGGTAGGTGCCATTGGATAATCACATAATAATGAGCACAGTTTTTCAGCAGGCAAATTTATCCTTCTTTCGTAAGCTACAGAACCCATTTGAAAACCCTCCAATATAATTATTATCGACACGGACATACAGTTTTCATTGCATTAACTGCCGGACAGCATTACAAATCCGGTCAGTATCTTGCGTTACAGGGAAACAATTTAAATAAAGTATTCTAACCCCCCTATATCAAGCTTCAAGAAGCTATCCTTAATTGCGGGCATTAATATTATTTGTAAAAGTATAAATTTTGCAATAATAACTCTTTCTACATAGGAAAATAAAACCCTGCCCCATAGGCAAGATATTTTCGGGACTATATGAAAGTTATTCCCGGGTGTTGGGTTGGCTCTAAAAAGGAAAAGGTTAGATTTACTAAATAACATATTTGAATATCTAAGGGCTAATACGGGAACACGATCGGTAGCAGCAAGATACTGACGATAAGGACAATAATTGAAAAGGGTAGCCCATTCTTAATGAAGTCGCTAAACTTGTAGCCTCCCGGGCTCATAACCAGGATGTTAACCGGGTGGGAAACGGGAGTCATAAAGCTGGCCGCAACTGCATATGCTATGCCCATTACAAATGGGTAAGGAGATATTCCCAACCCCATGGCAGTAGCAATTGCAATCGGGGTCATTACCACAGCATTTACTGCACTGGGAATGAACTGGTTAATTACCAGTGTCAGGGTCATTATGCCGGCTAGTATGGCAGTTGGGCCATAAGAACCTACGGCCGCAATAACGGTATCCGCGATTAACGCAGCTGCACCGGTGCTTTGCATGGCTAAACCCATCGGCAGCATAGCGGCAATCAGGAATACAGCTTTCCATTCTATAGAGCGGTATGCTTCCTCTATGCTCAGGCACCTGGTTAAGATCATTAAAGAAGCGCCGCCAATTGCTGCCAGGTATATGGGAAGCCAGTTAAGAGTTACAGCCATCAGCACACCGATCATGATAATTCCGGAAATAGGAGCTTTTTCAACCAACAGCTCCTCTTGATGGGCCAGGTTAAGAACAACAAAGTCTTTGTCACGAGCCAGCAGATCGAATTTATCCTTGCTGCCATAACATAACAGGGCATCGCCAAACTGGAGAGGCATGTCTGCAAGGTTCGTGCGGTAAGGGCGGCCTTCCCGCCAAATGGCCAGGACAGAAACTCCATATTTTTCCCGGAAATCAAGTTCTCTTAAGGTCTTGCCTGTATGTGGCGCGTAAGGTGAGAGCATTACTTCAATAATACTCAAGTTGTCTGTTTCGAGTTCGTTTAGATTAATTGCCGAATTTTTATCGATAACCAAAGTTTGGTGGCTGCGCAAAAGTTCAATATCCAAAGGCCTTCCGCCTACAATAAGCAGGTCGTTTTCCTGAATTATGATACCCGGCTCAGGCATCAGGATATGCTTATCATCGCGGTAAATGCTGAGGACTGATATTCCATAGGCGCTTGATAATCGAGTGTCCTTTATCGTTCCTCCGGCAATAGGCGAGCCTTCCGGGATGCTAATTTTTAGCAGGCGTTCATCCATATTATATTCATTAATTTCAGTGGAGCTAAGGTAGCGAAACCCTTCATGATCTTTAAATTTTTCAAGACGATCTTTCCGACCCCTGCAGTAGAATGCTGTCACCTGTTTCGAAAACAACATATTTCTTCAAATTAAATAATATGTCCTGCGCCTTGCAAGATATTTCGCTTCAACTCCTTTGGCAGGCAGGTTTAAGGTGTTTATTATGCAAGTCTTTATTTCGACCAGAAGAATAAGGGTTTATCTGCCATGTTTTCCCCACTGGCTGATAGCATCGGTTTTGGCGGATCGGTTTTCTGTGTTTTTAATGAAACAACTACCAGGGTTATCACACAAACCACCGCTGCGGGGATGGTAGCAAAAAAGAGGGCATCCCAGATCCCTTCATCAATCCAGTACCATTGCTCAAAGTTAACCATGTACCAGTTAGATTCGATTGTAAAAGGCAGGGCAGCAATAAAGCCGATGATCCACACTGTAACACCGGCAAAGAAAGAAGAGACTGCACCCGTCAAATTGGCTTTTCTCCAGAACAGGCCGGCAACAAAAGCCGGAACTACCGTTGGCAGGCCGATACAGCCGGCAAATACTATAAGCTTGTATAGCGAAGGAAAAGCGATAGCGATAATCATGCAGGCTATTGCTGTAATAGGTATGGCAACCCGCACCGCCTTGAGGGTATCTACTTTGGTTGCCTGAGGCCTGACGTAGCGGTAAAGGTTGTGGCCAAGCAGGGTGGCATTGATCAGCACACTGTCGCCGGCGGTGGACAGGATTGCACCGGCAAGCATAACTACGAAAAGTACGCCAAACCAGTCGGGCATGAAGTTCTGGGCTGCCCAGATTAAAACATGCTCGTTGTCTACGGGACTGGCAATTCTTAACCCGTAGGTAAATGCTGCTATACCGATTAATACGGGAATCATGGCGATTGCCAGGTAAAGGAAGCCTGCACAAATAAAGCCCCCCGAGGCCGTTTTTGCCGTTTTGGCAGCAAGGGCGCGCTGCATCAAAATGGCACAACTTAAATCCCCCAACCCCACTCCCAGCCAGGCTGCAATGTATGATATAGCGCCAAATAACCCGACGTAATAGAGAAATCCCCGTGCATCGGGTATTGGCCAAAGGGCAAAGGGCGGCAGCTTGTCCCAGACTCTGGCATTGTTAACAAAATAATCCCAACCGCCGATCCCGTTTATCACGGCTGGAAATAAAAGGACCAGGGCAACGATGATCAAAACTGTGTTCATTGTGTCAAGCCTGGAAAGTGCTTTAAGCCCACCGCTGTAAGTAATAAAAATAATTGCTGCTGTGCCGATAAGAACTGAAGTGGTAAAACTGAATCCTGTGGTAACCTGGACTATTACCCCGGCAGCAACCATTTGTCCGGCCAACCAGGACATGGTGCCTATAATCTGGATAATCATAAATAAGATGCTCATTTTTTTCCCGTAGCGGTTATCGTAAAAATCAACAATCGATGTGTAGCCGGCCTGACGCATTCGGTAGACAAAGAAGAGACCACTTAAAATAAGGGTCAGGGTAGGGGCCCAGGGGTCGTATATCGTCCCCTGAAAACCGAACATGTAGGCATAACCTGCCGCACCGAGAATTGCTCCGGCACAGAGCCATGTCGCCGCAGTTGAACCAACCAGGTAGATGAAAGAAATATCCCTTCCGCCGACAACGTGATCGTCACATTCTTTAATGTCCCGTGAAAAGTAAAGACCGATCGCTACTACAATAACCAGGTAAAATGCCAGCCCTGCATAGATCCAGCCTGAGATGTGACCAAAGATTGCTCCGCTTTCCATTATGTTGCGCCTCCTCATGTTTATGGGTATATACCCAGAGCATCTAAGATCACTATACTCCTTCTTTATGAATTTGGCAATTCTTTTTCTTGAAATACTGAATATTAGTGATGCAGCCCAAAAATATTACATACAGCTTTAAGATAGATGATAGAAAACTGATGCAAAGTAAGTTAGGTGATTTGAGATCATCATAAATACAGGAAACCCCGGGCTTTAATTAAGCCCGGGGCGGTATGGTATGGTTGCCTGATAGCTTCCAGGATGGGAATGATGCTTACACTTCTACTATCCAGCCGAATTCATCTTTAACCCTGCCATACTGGATAGCAGTTAATTCATCGTATAGTCTATGGGAAAGTTCGCCTATCTCATTATTATTAATAGTTATAGCCCGGTCTTTCCAGCAAAGTTCACCTACCGGTGATATTACAGCCGCTGTTCCGGTTGCAAAAACTTCTTCCAGCTTTCCGGCAGCATGGGCATCATAAACTTCTTCTATCTTAAATTTCTTTTCTGTTGTTTTGATGCCCCAGTGGCGAAGCAGGTGCAGCACTGAATCCCGGGTTATACCGGGCAGGATTGTCCCGGTAAGTGGTGGAGTTATCACTTCACCGTTAATAACAAAAAAAGCATTGGAGGTGCCAATTTCTTCAACGTATTGTCTTTCAATACCGTCCAGCCACAGTACCTGCGTGTAACCTTTCTTTATCGCTTCTTCCTGTGCTTTTAGGCTGGCTGCATAATTACCGCCCACCTTGGCAAAACCGGTTCCTCCAACCATGGCCCTCACGTATTGGTCTTCAACTAATATTTTTGTCGGTTTGATTCCACCTGGATAATACGGGCCTACCGGCGATAGGATAATGTAGAATTTAAAAGTGCTGGAAGGGCGAACGCCAAGGTATGGCTCAGTTGCGATAATAAAAGGCCTGATATAGAGGGAAGTTCCTTCTGCATCGGGAACCCATTCTCGGTCCACGTCAACAACAGCCTTAATCGCTTCAACAATTAGGTCTTCATCCAGTGCAGGAATGCAAACCCTCTCATTTGTCACAGTTGTGCGCCGGGCATTTTTCTCCGGTCGGAATAGCTGCACTTTTCCAACTGCAGTCCTGTAGGCTTTAAGGCCCTCAAACATTCCCTGGGCATAGTGAAAAATTGCAGTTGAAGGGTCGAGGATAATCGGGCCGTAAGGTAATATTTTGCCACCATGCCAGCCCTGATCCGGGTTGTAGCTCATTACGAACATGTGATCTGTGAACTGGGTTCCGAAAACAAGGTTTTGAGGATCGGGCTTTGGTTTTGGATTATCGGTCCTGGTTACCGGAAAGTTGTATTTCATTGAAATTGATACCCCCTTAATAGATGAAGACTGTTCAATTGTTAACTAAACAATTGTTAAAAGTTGATTATTAATAATATACCTTTTCAACCATTATTTCAATTGGTTGAAGCTTGTATTGACACAATATTTCTTTGCTTTAGTATTAATTTATAAAAAGTAGAGATATTAATCTTTGAATTATGTCTTGCAAATACAAACCATGAAGGGATGTGGTTCATGAAGTTTAGATTGCCTCTATCTTAATACAATAAGCGGATTGGATGATGTAAAATGTTTACTGCTGCTATTAAATAACCCCGCCGAGTAAACGGCGGGGCTTTCTCTTTTTCTGCAATATTATTATAACAATATTTGTTTTTAAGCTTAAGGATCTTAGTTGCCAAAAAATCCTCCGGATGAGCTGCCGCTCGGGCTGTCCCACCAGTCTGAGTCGTCTTCTTCATCGTCTTCTGCTTCTTCACCGACAGTTGGTGCTTTTTCCTGTTGTTTTTTTAACCAAACCAGGTATTCTCTAGTCCCAAACTCAGGCTCGTCACTACCTGATGAGCTGCTGCCGCCTGATGGGCTCGACTGACTGCTTTGCGGAGCCTGTGCAGTCTGGGTATCTTGACTGCCAGAAGGCGCAGTTACATTTTCTCCCTGGTCAGAGTCACCATTAGGCAAATCATTGTCTGCGATTACAAGGTCATCGTCATCGGCAACTTCTAAAAGATCATCGTCTCTTTCCGTTCCCGGCCCTTCAGCACTGCGGTGAGCTAAAAGCAGCCATTCTGGCAGTTCGCCTCCAATACCGGCAAGATCATCCGGTCCGGTGCTGCGTGAAGTTAACATGCCGCAGCCAATCAGAGAAAAAGAGAAGGCAATCACAACTGCGAAAACTATCAAGGTCTTATGCTTAGGCATAAAATAAAGTCCTCCTTTTAAAAGACCCTTCAGATAAGGCAAGCCCGAATGTCTATCTATTTTTAAACACCGGGCTTACTAAGCGAATTATAACTTATGATCAACAAAAAAGCAACCGGTGGAGTTAAGTAGACTGGTTGTGGTATAATGTAGATCGCAACCTGGCATTTAGCGCGTTTATTTTAGTTGCCGGGTTGTTTAATATTCAGACAACCTATGTTGGAGGTATCAAAATGTCGGATACAAAAAAATGCCCCTTTTGCCTGGAAGACATTCCGGTTAGGGCTATCAAATGTAGATACTGCGAGTCAATGGTAGATGATGTTAAGCCTGCAGAGGATAAGGCGGAAACCCATGACGAAGCTGTGCAATCAAAAAGATTAAACAGGGAATCAGTGCCCCAGCAGGGCGTCGTTTACCAGTCAATACCTGAAAAGAAATCAGGAAAGGGTTTGGCTATTGCCCTTGTGATTGTGTTGGTACTGTTGCTTTTAGGCGGCGGTAGTGCAGCATACTGGTTCTTACTGCGTGGCGACAGCCCTGCAGCAGTCGAAGATGTTGCCGAGGGGGACGTTATTGGCTCCTGGATGGGTGCTAATGCCGGTAGTGAGGTCTATTTTCAGTTTCTGCCCAATGAAATGGTCAATGTAGCTGTGCCTGCAGAAGGTTACTGGTTTAGGACCCAGTACAGGGTTGTAAAAACCGATGCCAGCAGTTACCTGGAGCTCTACCATCGTGGGCTCGCTGAGTGGGAAAGGACAGCCGAGTTGAAATTTGCCAGCGCCAATCAGTTGACCATGACTGACACCTGGGATGGTATAGTTATTCAACTGGAAAGGGTGCCTGATGCCCAGTTCCGGGATGAAATAAATGAGCTGAGATTTGAGCGTTAAAATAACCGGAACACTGCTTAGCTAATCCTGGATATGCTCCTGACTGGAGCATATCTTTTTATATCCCTGGAAATGATATAATGGCGGGGGTGGATGCTTTTGGAAAAAGATGCATACTACATGAAGCTTGCCTTAGAACAGGCCCGGGATGCAGAAGCAGCCGGGGAAGTGCCGATTGGGGCCGTGCTGGTTAAAGACGGGCTGTTGGTAGCTGCTGATCGAAACAGGCGGGAAGAACTGAAAGACGCTTCTGCCCATGCCGAAATTTTAGTTATCAGCCAGGCAGGTAAAATGCTGGGAGGATGGAGGTTAAGCGGTTGCACAATCTATGTAACCCTTGAGCCATGCCCCATGTGCGCTGGGGCGATGGTCCAGGCCAGGATTGATCGTCTTGTTTTCGGGGCTACAGATCCTAAAGGCGGAGCAGCAGGTACGCTTTACGATCTAGTCCGCGACCAGCGGCTAAATCACCGCTTGGAGGTTACAGGCGGTATTATGGAAAAAGAATGTGCCGATCTGCTGCAGCAGTTTTTCCGTGAAAGACGATAAATACTGATCTGCGGGAGTCTTGAAAATGGAAATCAAATCAGGGAACCTCGCATGATAATCACTTGGCAAAATTGGCTTTAACAATGTATAATAGCACTGACATGGAGAGATGGCCGAGTCCGGTTGAAGGCGCACGACTCGAAATCGTGTGTGTCGCAAGGCACCGTGGGTTCGAATCCCACTCTCTCCGCCACAATTAAAATCAGAAAAGGGCTAGCGGGATTCTCCCCGAAGCCCTTTTCTTGGATCAGAAATAATAAGTTGGAGGTTTAAGCATGATAGTCAGATTGTATAAAAGGGCCACTGATGAAAATAAACTAATGAATATAATTAAGCAAGAAGGAGAGGATTGGTCTGAATATATATCTCCAGCAGGATCAACCAAATATAAGGCCGCTTTAGAAAAATCAATCACTTATGTAGCCTATGAAGGAGATGTGCTCTGTGGTTATTCACGCTCTATCGATGACTGCGGTTTCTACATCTATATTTGCGATCTTCTTGTTGCGCCAAAATATAGGAGTAAAGGGATTGGCCGGAAATTGATGGAGTGCATCTTTGAGGGCTACCCGGATCATACTGTATTCGTGATGTCAGACGTTGATGAATATTACAAGAAGCAGGGATATAAAAAAGAAGGCTCTATATTTGAAGTCCTTAAGCCGGGATAATAAATGGAGTTTAAGCACTCCCCCACCTCCCTAAGATTATTTTTGCTCCCTAGAGGAAATAAACAAATATTGATGAAATATATAATGTGTCTAAGGTCTCTCACTCTTGTTGTTTCTTTTAAAAATCAAGAAAGTCAGGAGGTTAAGAAGTGAAAAGAGTTACTGTGGTGCTTTTTATGGTTTTGGTGGCTGTTTTTCTTTTCAGTGGTTGTGAATCTGAAGAAGCAGCGGATCCAGATGAAAAGGTAGTAGAAGCAGCCAACCTGGTTCTACAAAACGGGGTAATCTATGCAGCCGACGATGAAGATAATTTTTATGAGGCAATTGCTGTTAAGGATGGGAAAATTTTTGCCCTGGGCACTTACGAGGAGATTGAACAGTATGTAGGCCAAGATACTCAAGTTATCGATCTGGCAGGTAAAATGGTTTTGCCGGGCTTTATCGATAGCCACATGCACCCTCCGGGAAATGTATTACGGGAGATGTACAGCATATCGGTCAGCTGGAGAGATGATAAAGACACTATCCTGGATAAAGTCGCAGCATTTGTAGAGGCTAACCCCGACCTGGATGCTTACTATGGTGGCGGTTGGTCGGTAGGGGTTTTTGATGGACTTGAATCTACTTTAGGACCCAGCAAAGAAGCGCTGGATGAAATAATGCCAGACAAACCGATAATTCTTCGGTCTTATGATGGGCACAGCACCTGGGTCAACAGTAAAACATTGGAAATTGCCGGAATTACTGCAGATACTCCAAACCCGGACGGTGGGGTTATTGAGAAAGATCCGGAAACCGGAGAGGTATGGGGCACCCTGAAAGGAATGGGATTCACCACCCTTCCTACCCAGGAATATACTTATGATCAAATACATGAAGGTTTGGTGGCTTTCCAGGAATTTATGCACAGCCTTGGCTATACAGGCTTTTTTACGCCCTATCCGTCAGCCGGCGCAGCACCGAACTATGATTTTTATAAAGCGGTAAAAGATATGGAAGATAACGATGAGCTGGCTCTGTGGGTAAGAGCTGCTACCAGGCTTGATATTAATCTTGAAGAAGATATGGAAACACAGATAGAAAACCTGAAGAGTCTCCAGGATGCATACAGCGGAGAGCTTTTCCAGGTAACCAACGCCAAGATCTTTATGGACGGTACAGTTGAAGCTGTTACGGCCAAACTGCTTGAGCCTTATGAAGAGGCTGCTGACATGGGTACTGATTATTATGGTATTTATTACTGGGGAGACATGGATGCCCTGCGTGAAACAATCGCTACCTTGAACAGTGACGGTTTTTCTGTCCATATCCACTCTATCGGTGATCGGGCAACAAAAGAAGCCTTAGATGCCTTTGAAGCTGCCCTGGCCGAGGTGCCAGGCGATCACCGTAATGCAATTACTCACCTGCAGGTAGTAGATTATGATGATATTCCAAGGTTTAGCGAACTGAATGTGATTGCTAACGTCCAGGTATACTGGCATATGAAAGAACCTGACTGGTGGGAAGAAGTTGACTTCCCCTTCCTTGGCGATCGCGCTGAATATGAATATCCGCTTAATTCATTTTTTGAGGCTGGAGCAGTGGTTGCATCATCTTCGGATTACTCTGTAACCGACCCGCCAGCTCCTTTGTGGGCAATTGAAACGGGTATAACCCGTAACCTTAACAATGCTGATTTTTATGAGGTTGATGATATAGATAGTATGGACGATCCAACCTGGCTGCTTAATGCTGATGAAAGGACGTCGCTGGAAAATATGATCAAGAGTTTTACCGCTAACAATGCTTATGCCTTAATGCTTGAAGATGTTACCGGTACAATTGCAGTTGGCAATTATGCCGACCTTGTAATTCTTGATCAGGATTTATTTAGTATTGATCCCCTGGACATTGACGGTGTTGAAGTAGTAAAAACTATTTTCAGGGGTAAGATAGTATTTGATGCAGAATAAAGCTTAACCTTAATAACCAGTTAGATGCCGGCCCGGGATATTATTATATTCCGGGCCTTCAACCAAGTCCTGCCCGGTAATGTTGACACTCTCTGCTGTTATAAAAGTTATCTTGTTAGGGTCTATTAAATAAATCAGTTATTTATGGGAGGATATAGTGGATAAGAGAATAAAATGGGTTGCCGGTACCGGCAGTCGTGGAGGACGGGGCTCAGCAGGCGTCTCCCTTGGTTTCCTGGGCCGGGATGTGGCAGTTGAAACCAGGCGGTTTATCGCCACCTTTCCCCAGTACAGTATAACTCCCCTGAGGAGCCTGGACAGGTTGGCCGATTACACCAGAATTGCGGCTATTTATGTTAAGGATGAATCCTTACGCTTCGGCCTTAATTCTTTCAAGGTTCTAGGCGGCGGGCATGCCATCGGGCGATACCTGGCCGGACTTTTAAATACCGGGCAGGATATGTTTTCTTATGAAAATTTACGATCCAAAGAAGCTCGCGAAATAACAGGCGAAATTACCTTTACCTCTGCAACTGATGGAAATCACGGTCGCGGTGTTGCCTGGGCTGCGCAGCAGCTCGGCCACAGGGCGGTTATCAATATGCCCCGCGGCTCTTCACCGGTCCGTTTAGGTCATATCACTGCAACCGGGGCCGAGGGTTATATAACAGATGTTAACTATGACGAGACAGTCAGGATAACTGCGAACAATGCTAAAAAAAACGGCTGGGTGGTTGTTCAGGATACGGCCTGGGAAGGTTACGAAGATATTCCAAACTGGGTTATGCAGGGCTATACTGTTATGGCAGATGAAGCCCTGGAACAGTTAAAAGAGCAGAAGGTTGAAAAACCGACCCATGTTTTTATCCAGGCTGGTGTGGGGTCCCTGGCTGCCGCGGTGCTTGGTTATTATGCCTCCGTCTTTGGCGAAGAGCGCCCTTTAACGGTAGTGATAGAGCCGCACAAGGCTGATTGTTTCTACCGGTCGGCAAAAGCTGGTGACGGAAAACCGAGATTTGTGACCGGCGATCTGGATACCATCATGGCTGGCCTGGCCTGTGGGGTGCCGAACCCGGTAGCCTGGGATATTCTTGGCAAACTGGCTGACATGTTTATCTCCTGCCCCGACTATATTGCTGCTAATGGTATGCGTATTTTGGGTAACCCGCTGGATGGAGATGACCGTGTTGTTTCGGGGGAATCGGGAGCGGTAACAGCAGGTATGCTTTTTGAACTTTTAAAAAGGGAAGAGTTAAAAGAGGCCAAGCAGCAGCTTCAGTTGGATGAAAACTCCAGGGTGCTATTATTCAGCACAGAGGGTGACACCGATCCGCTTATGTACAGGAGAATTGTCTGGGATGGTGAGTTTACAAGGAGAGTCCAGTAATTACTCTTTTAAAGCCTTATTTATTGACTGATTTGTCTAGAAAGAGTAAAATATAAGCATAAATGTCCGGACATTCGGATATATTGAGGAGTGAGCTTTTGGAGGGCGGACTTCAGTTAGTTAAGAAAACCCTTCAGTCAAAAGGGTTTCCACAGGTCGAACTTTCCGAGCGACGGGGAGCCGTAGTGCTTGAGGGCGAGGTCCAAAACTGGGATGATTACCTGGCTGCCGGCTACGGTGCGGTGGGGTATGGTTTTCGCGGTGTGGTTAACAATATAACAGTTTCCGGCTTGAAGAACTGTTTTACCGAATCCAGGCCTGCCGTAAAAGATCTCAGCCTGGATAGCTCCGAGTTTGATGTTGTTATTGTTGGCGGTGGAATTATAGGCTGTGCCATAGCCAGGGAGCTGTCCCGCTGGGACTTAAAAATTGCCCTGCTGGAAAAGGAAGATGACATCGCCAAGCATACCTCGAGCCGCAATAACGGGATGATCCATCCTGCCATGGCCGTCAAACTGGGCAGTAAAAAGCATCATTATAATTTAAGAGGCAACAGGATGTACGACCAGGTGGCCGGGGAGCTAGGTTTTGAGCTGGAATGGCCCGGTTCTCTGGCTTTGCTTACTAAAAGCTGGCAGATTTTACTGGGACCGCTGGCTAAAAGAAGCGCAAGAAAAAAAGGTCTTCATGGTGTTAAAGTATTCAGCAGGCGCAAGGTAAAAGATCTTGAACCGAATATCGGCGATGAACAGCGTGGCGCTTTCTATATGCCGGAAAGCGGCATTGTTGCACCTTACAAGGTAACGGTAGCTTATGCCGAAAATGCGATCCAAAACGGAGCCCGGCTTTTCATGAATACGATGGTCCAGGGTTTTGTCATGGAGGGCAGCCGGATTGCCGGTGTGCGAACCAACCGCGGAATAATCCAGGCAGGGCTGGTCGTAAACGCAGCTGGTATTTGGTCTGACAGGATAGCAGAAATGGCCGGCGACCGGTTTTTCACTATTCATCCCCGGAAAGGGGTTATCGCTATCCTGGATAAGAAAACGCGTAACAGCCAGAAACTGATCCTTGGCCGGGCCCAGTTAAACGGCAGGTCGCACACGAAAGGCGGAGGCCTAACGCCTTTAATTGACGGTAATATCCTTGTTGGCCCGACTGCAACGGAAACACCTGATCGCGAAGATTACAGCACCTCGGCAAAAGAGCTGCAGTTTTTGGAGGAAAATCACCTGCCCCTGAATAAAGCACTGAAAAAAGATGATTTTATAACCTATTTTGCCGGAACCAGGGCCTGCACTTTTGAGGAAGATTTTATTGTTGAGGCATCTAAATATGTTGAAAACCTGGTTCATGCAGCAGGGATCCAGTCCCCGGGGCTGGCTTCGGCACCGGCTATTGCTGTGGACGTAACAGATATCGCTGTTAGCATATTAAAGAAAAAGGCTGATATAAAAGCCAACCCAAACTTTAATCCCCGCAGGCTTGAGGCTCCTAACCCGGGGAAACTCGGCCTGGAAGACCGGAACAGGCTTATAGCAGCCAATCCTTCGTACGGGCGGATTATCTGCCGCTGTGAAATGGTTTCCGAAGGAGAAGTAGTAGATGCTATCCACGCTACCCTGCCTGCCCACTCAATTGATGCGATTAAAAGAAGGGCCCGTGCCGGCATGGGCCGCTGCCAGGGCGGGTTTTGTACACCGGCAGTCCTGAATATTATTTCCCGGGAAATAAACTCGGATATTACAGAAGTCTGTAAAAGGGAGCCAGGTTCAGAGATGATCGTGGGCCGGACAAAGGACAAAGCGAGGGCAGGATATGAAAACTGATGTAATGGTGATCGGTGCCGGCCCGGCCGGCCTTTCAGCGGCGCTCGCGGCAAACCAGGGCGGGGCCGGGGTTTTGCTGATTGAAAGAGAAAGCCGTCCCGGGGGAATCTTGAAGCAATGCATCCATGATGGTTTTGGTATAGTTCGCTACAATGAAAAGCTATCCGGCCCGGAATATGCTTTCTGCGATCTCGAGGCAGTTAAATCCAGGAACATAGAAATTCTGAAGAATACCTTTGTCCTGGATTTGAAAATGAAGGACAGTAAATTTAAGCTGCTCCTGCAGAATCCCGACAAGGGAGTTTTTCCTGTTACAGCAACCTCCCTGGTGGCTGCCACGGGCTGCCGTGAAAGGACATCACGGCAGGTATTTATTCACGGCGACCGGCCGGCTGGCATTTACAGCGCAGGGACAGCGCAAAACCTGATTAACATTCATGGTTACCTGCCGGGGAGGAAATGTGTAGTTCTAGGCTCCGGTGATATAGGGATGATTATGGCCCGCCGTCTGACCCTGGAGGGAGCGGAAGTTTTAGGCGTTTATGAAATAAAAAGTGAAGTTTCCGGGTTGACCCGTAACCTGGTGCAGTGCCTTGAAGATTTTGATATTCCGCTATACCTTAATTCTACAGTAACAAAGGTACATGGAGCCCGCAGGGTAGAGGGTGTAACAGTTGCGGCGGTGGGGCCAGATTATTCTCCCCTGTTTGGAACCGAAAGCTATATTCCCTGTGACACCCTGCTGCTATCGGTAGGTTTGATTCCTGAAAATGATATTTTAGAGCCCCTTGGTTTGGCAATGGATACCAGCACAGGAGGGCCGATTGTGGACCAGCAGATGATGACAACCATTCCCGGCCTGTTTAGCTGCGGCAATGCCACCCATGTTTATGACCTGGTTGATCACGTTTCAGAAAGTGGGGCAACTGCCGGAAGCGCTGCCGCAGGGTATTGTAAGAAGGACTGCGTGCAAGGTGAAATCGAAGTGAAGGCAGGGGATAATCTGCTTTATGCAGTTCCCCAGCGCCTGGTGCCCGGCAAAGATTCGGTAGTCTATTTCCGTTCTGCCCGCACAATGGACAATGTACTGCTGCAGGTTGAAGCCGGTGAAAAGGTATTAACAAATAAAAAATATATCAGGCTGCGCCCTCCGGAAATGGAGCGGCTGGTCTTAGAACCCCTGCCGGCAGGGCTTGAAAAAGTTGTGCTGTCGCTAAAGGAGGCTGAGACTGATGCCTGAGACACTAATGACCTGCATTCAATGCCCTTTAAGCTGCCGCCTTGTGGTGGACACAGGCAGCGGTGAGCTGGTGGTAAGCGGCAACCAGTGCAGGAAGGGCGAAGAATATGCCCACGATGAAATAATTAACCCCACCCGATCGCTGACCAGTACAGTTGCGACAATTTTTCCTGATTTTCCATTACTGCCGGTCCGGACAGATGGTGAAGTACCGAAAGATAAGATTTTTGAGATAATGGATATTATTAATTCAATCCTGGTTGAAAAAAGGCTGCGGCCCGGAGATGTTGTCCTGGAAAAAATACCGGGTACCGGCACTCCTTTAATAGCGACAGCCGATATGCGTGAACTGTAATTGAAACAGTTAATTAAGCACTAATGAAAGCACTGATCAATTAAATTTGCTACATTACTTTGGTTCAAGCTGGGTCTTGATCGAGTAAAGATCGCCCCGGTAGCGGAAAGTCAGCCAGAAAAAAGGCCTGTTATCAACTGTATAGATCAGGCGGGCCAACTGCAAAATGGGGTGTCCCCTTTTTACGCCAAGCAGCTCAGCCGTTTCTTCATCTGCTAGAACAGAACTGATCTCCTGGGTTATTTTGCCCAGGGGTATTTTCTTTTCATAAGCAAGGTAGCTATAGAAAGAGCCTGAAAGTTTGTTTTTGTCTACTTTGCCGACGATTTCACGGGTTAAAAATGATTCTTCCAGCGCTACAGGCAGTTCATTTGCCGTACGCAGCCTTTTCATGTAAATTATTTCTTCCCCTTCGGGCAGTTCAAGAATATTTCTTACCTCTCCACCTGGTTTGCGCAGATCATGTTCCAGCAGGATCGCACCCGGTTTATAGCCCCTGGCCAGCATTTCAGCTGAAAAAGATACCAGCTGTTCCATGGCGTCTTCCGGGCGGTTGCGGCAGACAAAAGTTCCCCTGCCGCGATGGCGGTAGAGGTAGCCTTCGCTGACCAGCCTGAGAATGGCCCTTCTCACAGTTTCCCTGCCTACGGCAAAGGAGCCCATTAATTCAATTTCAGTGGGTATTGTTGAATTTAGCTCCCATTCCCCGCTGGTAATTTTCTTCTTTAATATTTCATACAACTGCAGGTAAAGGGGCATTCCGCTGTTTTCCAGGATCATTTTTCGTTCACCGTATTCATGTAGTATATATATTTTAAGTTAAGCCTTATCCTTAACTACTAATTACAGCTATATTATATGTTATAAATTAATCTTTTGTCTCTGATTTCCTGCCGGCCCAATGTCCTTGAACTTCAAATATATGCTATTATTAATAGAGGTTTACTTATATTACTTATAAACTTTTACATCACACCAGGAGGAGTGCATAATGATGAACCGAAAGATCAAGCTTTTCTGCTGCAAAACAATGATGGACGAGGTTGAAGCTATGAAACCGGCTGATTTACCGGTTGAATACATGGAGTACGCCCTGCACAGGACACCAGATAAACTGCGTGAAGAGCTTCAGAAGCGCATAGATGAAGAAGAAGAAGCAGAAACCCTGGTATTTGTTTACGGTTTATGCTCCAGGGGTTTGGATGGGTTAAAGGCGCGTGATAAAACACTGGTTATTCCCAGGGTGCATGACTGTATCAGCCTGTTGCTCGGTTCAAGAGACAGGTACGAGGAAGAATTTGGCGCAGACCCAGGCACTTATTACCTGAGCAAGGGCTGGATAGATCAGAAAGCAGATCCTTACCAGGAATACATGGAAAATCTTGATAAGTACGGTGAGGAAAATGCCAGGTGGATATCCCAGCAGGCTTACCAGCATTACAAGAGAGTGGCGTTTATTGACACCAACCTGCCGGAACTTGAAGAATACCTTGATTACACCAAAAAGGTGGCTGATTTCCTGCAGGTTGAGTATCAAGAAATCCAGGGGACGAGCGATTTCTTTCAGCAGTTGTTAAATGGCGACTGGCAGCAGAACTGCCTTGTCATACTTCCGGGCCAGGTTTCCGAATACAAAGATTTTCTTTAGTCTTTAAGGCAGCTAATTGGCACAGAAAACTATCAGGGTCAGGTCTTGAAATAATACTTTTTTGAACATGCACCTGACTCAAAAATAACTTACACTTCTGGACCTGACCCCATTTTTCTTTTTTTTCGGATCCATTTGCCTCTGGGGCATTCTGCAGAAGCCTATCTGCTATTCGCTTTTTGTATTCAAGTTGTGTCATCGATATCTCCAGGTAGCAAAACACGTTCATATCAGATGTATTGATAGATATTCTACCATATTATTGATTGTTTTTCCGAAAGGTAACGTGGCACTGCATTCTTACGATTTATTTAATAAAAATTTTTAAAAAGGCATTGTTTTTTTAAACTCGGCATGATATATTTAGACCAGTCGGTCTAAACCGACTGGTCTAAGGAGGTTGGTTACATGGTCAAGCAGGGTTTTTTAAACCTGGTAAAAGATGAACAAAGCAAGATAATGGATGCTGCGCTGGATGAATTTGCAGGAAAGGATTTTGAAACAGCATCGCTGAACAGCATTATTGCAAAAGCCGGGATTTCGAAGGGCAGTATGTATCATTATTTTGCCAACAAGGAAGACCTATACCTGCACCTTATTAACGAAATTATGAAAACCAAGGAAGAGTTTATTAAGCATGCTCTTGTTACATCAGGGAAGCCGCTAACAGAAATGAGCTTCTTTGAAAACCTGGAATTCCAGATGCTGGCCTCTGTCGATTTTGCCGCACAGCACTACCGTGAGCATCAGTTTAGTATACGTCTGCAGACTATGGCAGAAGGCCCGCTGAAAGATAGATTGTTTGGCGATTTAAGCGGGGCCTTCGAAGATTATGTTGAAAACATGGTGGACGAAGCAATGAAAGCAGGTGAAATCCGAAACGAGTTCGATAAGGGTTTTGTAATGCGTATTTTAAAGTTCACCCTGATGCATTTTGTTGATATTTATCCAGACTCGAAAGATTTAGTTGTTGTAGACAGCGAGGCTTTAAAAGATGAGGCGCGCAAACTATCGGCCTTCCTCAGAAAGGGCCTGCAAAGAAATAGTAGCAAGGAGGAATCGAAATGAACTACTTCCAGGTTTTAAGTATTGCTTTTGGCTTGATTCTGATCCTGACCCGTCCGGCAATCCAGTTTTTCCCCAGGCAGTGGAACGCTTTTGAATTAAATACCGCTTATACGGAAAAACAGCCCCGCTGGGTCTGGTTTGTCGGGCTGCTTGGGCTTGCACTGGTAATCTTTACCTGGTATAAGCATTTTACTGCCGGTGTCCCCTACTCTATTGTTGTTACCCTGTTACTGACCCTTACCCTGGTTAAAATGTCACAGGTACTTTTTAACTATAAACAGTTTAGGGCGTTTGCGGTGCGAGTGCTGGAAAGGGATCGAAAAACCCTGACCTTGATTAATATATTTGCCCTGATTTTAGGCATGGCATTGCTA
>SLQM01000163.1 GCA_007131435.1 Syntrophomonadaceae bacterium | reverse complement strand
TTTCTACTATTATATTGTTTTTTCTATTTACTTTCCTTCTCGTTAGTTGTGCGGAAGCGGATGTTATAGGTAATCATCTTTCCGAACCTGATCAAGAACCTGTTTCAGCAGATAACGGGAACAGGGTGTTTGGAGACATCAGCGATACTGCTGCCCAATTGACTGGTGTAATAGGGATTGAAGGCCTGGGAGAGTTTGAATTTAACCCAGCAGAAGTTACTACTATTCGGAATGACATTTTCAGGGAAGGTCACTTTTCATTATTTGATGTTCTTGTTCACCTGGAAAGAAGTGGCGAAATAGAAATCGATTATTACTTTGATCAAGATATGAATACCTATGTGATAACTGAGCTTGAAGGTCATGGTAACTGGTGGTACGATGCTTATTATGACGGCGGTTGGCGTGAAAGATCAGTTTTCCGTATGGATCATTATCCCTATAAAGATAAAATGACTCTTAACCTAATTCAGGCTTCAGAAGAATATTTAGATTCAATTTATAATACATATCGTCAGGAAATTATCCGCCTGGGGGAAAATAAAGGAAGAATAATAATTCCCGAAGTTATAATCGAAGGTAAAGATGAAATAATGAAATTTGAAAATGTTGAGATTAAAGCTCATAACCTCAGGTCTGATATGTTTCAGCCGGGGGTTATAACAGCCATTGATGTAATTATCAGCCTTGGTGAAGAGGGCCTAATCAGCTACGACTTACAGTGGTACGAGTCTATCGGTACCGCAGGGGTAGTCAAGAGTTACTGGGTTGACAGGATCGATGCGGATGAAAGTAGAGGCCGGTGCGGTTTTGTTTACGAGGCAGGAGATGAAAGGTTTCTTTTCTTTCGCGGCAACCATAATCATATACCATCTGATGTGAGGGTAATTAATTCACCGCAGTATGTAAAATATTTTTGGATCTGCATCTAAACTCTTGATAATAGCAGTTAATCAGGCGCTCTGACAATCTAAGCAGGGCTGAAATTAATTATAACCGGTGAGAAGGCTCAAAGTCATATCTTATGTACTCCCCTGCACCAGGCCGAGAGGTCTTCCGGCCGGTCAATATCAACCAATTCTTCCAGCGTAGATGATTTCAAATGAAGTTTACGGGCAGTTGCCATTGTCTGCTGATATACCAGGCTGCTGCCCCACTTAATATTGTTAAATAGTTCAGGTTGAAAGCTGTTTAAGCCTATAAGGTAATATCCGCCATCTCGCGCCGGGCCTAAAACAAGGTCTGAATTCTGCAGAGAGTTAAATGCCTTTTTTATATGATGTGTGGTGATACCCGGACAGTCGGTGCCTATGATAAGAACTTTTTTTATGCCTTCTGAGAAAGCGCCTTTGAAAGAGTTGGAAATTCTTTCTCCCAGGGTTTTTCCTTCCTGAATATTATATTTTAACTGGCTTCCGAGCCACACTTGCATGGTGTTGAAACTGCAACCGGTGAAGTGAATTTCAAATTCTATTTTGGCTTTTTGAACCGTTTTAACAGTTTCTTCGGTCATCAGTTTTTGTAAGTTTGCTGCTCCTGCTTCACCGAGAGCAGGTATCAAGCGTGTTTTAGCTAAACCGGCTTCTGGGTACCTTGTATAAACAATGATGCGCTCTGTATTGTTAACCAACATTTAATGCACCACCACAGGATGAACCGGCACCGGCTGTGCAGCCAAAACAGTGTTCTCCTGTTGATATAGTTCTATACCTTATCATTTCATATTTGAATTTGGATATATTATTGACGTCAGTTTTTAACTTCATATCAAGGGCAAGGTTAAAATCACAATCATAAAGACTACCATCCCAGCCGATAGATACCTGTGTTTTACACATAACATTGCTTAAGGTATCGTTGTTGAAGGCTGATTTTAATAAATTCATATATTCAGTCAACTGGTTGTTCTGCTTAAGCGCATTCCTGAAGCGGCCAACTGGCATATTTGTTATAACAAGCAGGTTTTTGAAACTGATGCCATAATGAAGCTTCAGCTCCTTCCGGTATAGAGTTTCCAGCTCTTCCTGTCTGGGAGGCAGAAAAGGGCCTCCGGGGTTGAAAACCAGTTCCAGTTTGAGGTTGTCATTTTTTCCATATCCTAAATTATTAAGCATTATTAGGGCATTGATACTTTTTTGAAACGTCTTACTGCCGCGCTGGGCAATGACGTTTTCTTCCTGGTAGCAGGGAAGTGATGCGACAATATTTATTTTTTTATCACGTAAAAAAACAGCCAGGCCATCCTGCTCCGGCTCCATCAGGGCAACCAGGTTGGTCCTAAGTTGAATATTGCAACCATGATCAGAGAGGCTGTTGATAAAAATCTTCAGGTTTGGGTTTAATTCAGGGGCACCTCCGGTAATATCAATATCTCTTATATTTTGTTCCCTGGCCACCCTGGATATTTCCTGCATTATGTTCCAGGGCATTATTTCAGGTGATCCCGGAGAAGCGTCAAGGTGGCAGTGATTACAGTAAAGGTTGCACAAACGGCCAAGATTTACCTGTATTTTATCAAGCGATAAGGCGTGTAAGGGGCCTGCTAATATTTCAAAAGTATTATTCTGCCCTGACTCCATTGTAAGTCTCCTGTGCTTATAGGTGTTTTGATTATTAACATAATTCATTATATAATAACTTATCGTCAGGTGAAAGGATCGGAATAAATGACCCGAAAGAAATATGATCTAGCTGTTATTGGTGGAGGCGCAGCCGGTCTGGTTGCCGGGGTAGCATCCGGCGCGTTTGGCGCAAGAACAGTGATGATTGAAAAGGAAGACAGGCTTGGCGGAGAATGCTCCTGGACGGGATGTGTGCCATCTAAAGCGCTTATCCACCAGGCATCCCTGGCCCGAAGGTGTGGAAATAAAAAGAATGATAAAATCTTGGATATAGTACGGGATGTTACACTCAAAGCAAGCAAAGCTTCCAAGGCCAAATCAATTCTAGACCAATATAAAGTTGATATAATGCACGGTGAACCAAGTTTTAGCGATAACCATACACTGCATTTAAATGATGGAAGGATTGTTGAAGCAAGGAAATTTATTTTATGTACTGGTTCTTCCGCCCGTATTCCGGATTTGGAAGGCTTGACAGAGGGCTATCTGACTAACAGGGAGGTTTGGGATTTACCGAAACTGCCCGAATCAATGTTGATAATTGGCGGAGGGCCTATTGGCGCTGAACTGGCCCAATCATTTTTTCGCCTCGGAACAAAAGTTACCCTGCTGCAGTCACGTAACAGGCTGCTTCCCCGTGATGATCAAGAAATGGCACACGAGCTAACTGGTTTGTTGATCAGTGAAGGCTTGGATGTCAGGCTTAATACGCGGATTAATAAGGTTGAAAGGAATAAAGAAGGTTGGGTAGTGCAGGCCGGGGAAGAAGAGATTCAAGGTCAGCATTTGCTAATTGCCATGGGCAGGAAGGCAAATACTCTGGGTTTGAACCTTGAAGCGGCAGGCGTAAGGTATAACCAGGATGGGATTACCGTTAACAGGCATTTACGGACTACTGCCAGCAATATCTGGGCGGCGGGTGATTGCATAGGCGGTTTAAGATTTTCTCATATTGCTGAGATTGAGGCAAAAGCAGCCGTGCGTAATGCGCTATTCCCATTCAACAGTGCCGTTAATTACCAGGGCAGCCCATGGACTACTTTTACAGACCCTGAAATGGCCCACCTGGGGTTGACCGAAGAGGAGTGCAGGACAAAAAATTACCGGTATAAAGTTTACAGCCAGGCATTTGCCGGTGATGACCGGGCCATTACCGATGAACAATCTTACGGAAGGGTAAAGGTAATTGCTTCGCCTTACGGAAAAATACTGGGTGTGCATATACTGGGCCCCCGGGCAGGTGAGCTGATTAATGAGTTTATATTAGCCAGGCGCAAAGGTTTACGCTTGCATGAAATAGGTTTGACCGTTCACGTCTACCCAACCCTGGGTATGGCTGTTCAACGGGCGACTGATGATTGGTTCTCAGAATTGGCCGAAAAACCCTTTTTAAAATCTTTGCTTAGATTGGCATTAAGGTAGGCGGATGATTTCAGTTATTGTCCCCACCCGCAATGAAGAAGATCTATTGCCCCAGTGCCTGGAAAGTGTTTTAAACGAAAAAGACAAGTTGCAGCTGATTGTTGTTGATGGAGATAGCAGTGACAGAACTGTAGATATTGCCAGAAGCTATACACGCCAGGTGGTTGTCCTGGAAAAAGCAGATCTGGCTGCCCAGTTAAATGCCGGCGCAGAAATAGCAGATAGGGATATTTTACTATTTCTTCATGCTGACTCGAGGCTGGAACCAGGTGTAATTGACCAGCTTGAATCAATACCTGCTGAAGTTGTCGGTGGTGCCTTTAAAATGCAGCTTGATGGCAACAGGTTTTTTTACCGGCTGCTCAGCCTGGGTGGAAATTTATATTGCCGCTTTACGGGAACATATTTTGGTGATCGTGGTATGTTTGTCCGGTCTGCAATATTTAAAAAAATGGGTGGCTTTAAATCTTTGCCAATTCTGAGTGATGTTGAATTCAGCAGGCGACTAAGTAGATATGGACGAACTGTGCTGCTCAAGGGGCCGCTCAAAAGCAGCAGTCGAAAATTTGATAATGAAGGAGCAATTCATACCTTGTACTTGATAATTTATGCCCTTGCTGCTTACAGGCTCGGAGTGCCGTTAGAATTGATAAAAAATAAATACTACAGGCAATCTAAATAAAACCGGGTATTCCCGGCACTTATTTTGAATTCATCCCAGGCCTCTTAAGTAATTAATAAAATTAGATGTTGATATGTTAGATGATAGTTGTCTAATATTTATTCATAGAAGGAGGTTTTTATATGTCTGCGGTAATCAGTGAAAAGGAAGGGTTGTACCACCTGGTCAAACTAAAGCTGTTCAGAAAGACTCCTGGAGTAGTATTTGATCTTTACCCCCTGGAAACAATTCCCCACATTGATGCAATTGACAGGGTTCTGCATGAGAGGAGTGCGGTTTCACCTGGTACAGTAGGTGATGTTGAGCGTCCTTGGTATATGCACACTCACCAGACTGACAATTTGATTGTGCTTCATGGTCAACGAACCGTCGAGCTCTTTAGTAAAATTCATGGAAAGATAGAAACTTTCGTAGTAACGCCTAACAAAATTTACCACAATGATAACCTTTTATTTGATGGCGGAGCGGTGCTGGGCTGGTCCCCTTTAGTGTTTCACCGTATTGTTAGCGGAGAGCAGGGTTCTGCTTCTATAAACTTGGCTGTTCACTCTGA
>SLQM01000254.1 GCA_007131435.1 Syntrophomonadaceae bacterium | reverse complement strand
CCCGGGCAGGCTTTATCCGTGGGAAAAGTCTGGGAAGATTTTGGCTTCGCCAATGCAGCTACTTTGGGCCTTTCCTTTGCAGTTTTAGGTTTCGCCTTCGCTTTCTTTGTCGGCGTCCCCCTGGTTAACTGGGGAATAAGGAAAGGCTATTCCACCAGGGCACCCAAAAGCCTATCCCTGGATATTCTAAGGGGCATCATGCAGAAGGGTTCGAAAAAGGAAACTGCCGGCGAACTGACAACCCACTCGGGCAACATTGACACCCTGGCTTTCCATGCCGCCCTTGTCGGGCTGGTTTATATCCTCACCTACCTGATGATGCTGGCCATTGGAACGCTGATCTCTGAAGAAGTTGCCAAAAGCCTCTGGGCCTTTTTCTTCTTTTTCGGCATCATCATCGCCCTGTTGCTGAAATTCATCATCAACAGGATAGGCCTCGGCCACCTTTTAGACCCGGGTGTTCAGCGCAGGATAACCGGTTGGTCCGTCGACTTCCTGATCGTAGCAACCATAATGGCCATCCAGGTTGTTATCGTCTGGGAATATATTGTTCCAATCATGGTCATCGGCCTGGCCAGCGGCATATTAACCACACTTGTGGTTATCTATCTTGGCAGAAGAACCCAGGAATACAGCTTTGAAAGAACGGTGGGGGTCTACGGCATTACAACAGGAACTGCATCTGTAGGGCTGCTCCTGCTAAGGATAACAGACCCGGAATTTGAAACTCCCGTCGGTTTAGAGCTTGGCATACAGGCCCTTTTTGCCTCTCCTTTCGTTCTAGGCTATATGCTGCTGATGCACGCGCCCCTGTGGTGGGGCTGGAGTGTTGAAACTGTAGTTATGATCTATGCAGGGGCGATGCTTTTTGCCTTTATCCTGCTGAAACTGTTTAAATTTATTGGCCCCCGCAGCTTTTAACTATTAAACTATAAAGGTGGAACAGCATTGAAAGCAGTTGTTATAACCGGCCCCGGAAACCTGGAAATTGTAGAAAAGCCTGTTCCAAAACCGGCAGCAGGTGAGATCCTGGTTAAAATCAAATACTGCGGTATATGCGGCTCCGACCTGCATGCCTTCGAAACCGGCTTTTTAGATCCGGCAACAACCATCGGCCACGAATTCTCGGGTATTATTGAAGAGATTGGAAAAGACTGCGCAGGCTGGTCGAAAGGAGACCCTGTTACAGGCAACAATATTATTTCCTGCGGCAGCTGCAGTGCCTGCACCAGCAGCCGCGATAATCTATGCCGCGAGGTGCGCAGGCTGGGCATCACAGATCACGGGACCATGGCCGAATATGCTGTTTTTCCGGCAAAAGACCTGGTAAAACTATCAAAGCAGGCGCCGCTTGAGCAGCTGGTGCTAACAGAACCGCTAAGCGTAGCCCTGCATGCAGTCAATAAGGTAAATGTAAATCCCTCCGACAGGATCCTGATCATCGGGGCGGGCACCATCGGCCTTACCCTGCTAGCCCTTCTAAAACAGCGGGGGATTAAAAATGTTATCATTTTTGAAACAAACCCTGAAAGGCAAGCCATTGCAACTAAGTTAGGGGCAAGCGCTATTCTAAATCCCGGGCAGAAAAACCCGGACCGGGAAATCTCAACCCTGACTGGCAACCAGGGTGTCAACCTGGTATTCGAGTGCGCCGGTTTACCTGAAACGATCCAGGAGGCCTGCAGCCGGGCCGAAGCAGGTGGAAAAGCGGTAATCCTCAGTATCTGCTACCAGCCGGTAGAGTTAAATTTCCTGAGCCTTGTTACCCAGGAAATTGATATCATAAGCGCGTTCGGGAAAAGGGGCAGTGAGTTCAGAGCGGCAGCAAAATTGATTGCTGACGGGCTAATCGATCTGTCCCCGCTGATTACCGGCGTTATCCCGCTCGAAGAAGTTGCTGAAGCTTTTCATCATCCATCAGGAAGCAGTATAAAAACCCTCATCCAGTTTTAACCTAACCGTTTTAAATCTAGTTGGCAAATTATCAGTTTCAGATTGATATATGGCCAACACACAAAACTGCAGCATTGCCATTGCCTGCGGTAAAGCCGGTTACAGGATTAACTATCCTCACTTATTTAGACTCTTAATAGTGAGAGAATTTTTTCGCTGTATCAAAAATGGCCAGCACTTTTTCCGGCGGCACCTCTTCCTGGATATCGTGGATGGGACAGAAGATATAGCCTCCACCCGGCTTAAATATCTTAATTAGCTCACGCACTTCGGCAGCTACTTCTTCAACCGTTCCATTTACCAGCGTGCTCTGGGTGCGTACACCTCCGCCCCAGAATACAATTTCCCTGCCGAACTCCTTCTTCAACCAGGCAGGATCCATGCCTGCCGCCGTAATCTGGACAGGGTTAAGAGCGTCTATTCCAACATCGATGAAATCGGGGATAATAGGGGCCACGCTTCCGCAGGAATGCAGAAGTATCTTTATACCGGGAGCAAATCCCTTTACAGCAGTACAGACCCGTTCCAGGTAAGGTTTGAAAAGCCTGCGGAACATTTCCGGGGACATCTGCAGTGAGGTTTGCAGGCCATAATCATCGCCCATCATGATCACATCTATGTATGGCCCTAAAACCTGCAGGTATTTTCCAAGCCTTTTAATGCTGGTGGAAGTGAGAAACTCCAGCCAGCAGTGCATAAGTTCAGGATCTGATCCCATGAATGTAAAAAACTTTTCATAACCGAACAGTTCCTGGCCGATCTGGTAGAGGGAAAAGAAAAGCGGTCCGCCCGTTGCAACCAGCGGGTAATTATACTTCTCACTTAAGCTGCGGGCATTGGACTGAAGAACAGCCAGCTCTTCATCAGAGATAGAAAAAGCTCCGCTTTGGCGCAGCATGGGAAGGATGTTTTGCAGCTGCCCTACATTTTCTATCATCCCCAGCGGCCTGCTTACCAGGTTAAAATGGTGGCCGCGGGCAGGCATGCTTAATACTGCAAGCCCGTTGAGCAAAGTCAGTTCAAGGGTGCCATCTTCTTTTTCTTCCGGCTGGAAACCACCGGGAACCATGCAGGTAGTCCCATCCCTTAGTTTCCATTCCTGCCAATCAGCAGCGGGAACGCCAAAAACCCTGTGGCGGGGCAGGGGCAAAAGGTCACCGCCCATCATTTGAAAAACTTTTAGCCCTTCTTCAAGATCAGGCGATGCAAGCATGGGGATGGGATCGCGCATGTAGGTTGTAGTGTCAATTCCCAGGTGTTTTTTCAGGCGATTGTAAGCCTGCACATTGATCCCGCTGTTATGGGTGGCAGAAAAATCGATGGGCATCCTGTCGCCTTCACGAAACTCAAAGGCGGCCCTTATCCTTTCACGGGACGTCATACCATAGGCCATCAATTAACCTCCCCCACAACCTCGATCTCCTTACAGGGTTGCTATAGATTATTATATCTTGATAATCATCACTTTTGAAATCTGATCTGTCTATACACGAATTAAGTTTAACTATGAGCTTTATAAGCCTGCATTAATCGAGGGAAGTTTCATAAACAAGCTGAAGATAGCGTGAACTTTTTCATTAAGAAACCGAACCCCCCTTAACATCATTTAAAGTTAAGTTTATTATACTGTATTAACAAAGATAGCGAGGTCTAAAATATCAAAATAGTACAGCAAAAAGGTTGAATAAACAGGCAAACAGGAGTAGGATACTAACCATAGGGGATTTAAATTTTCATTTAAGTCCAAAGACTATATATCTGGAGATGAATTGTGTGTCAGGAAAACCAAAAGTTCTAAACCCTGCACGAATTCTGGCCCTGGGTTTTATAGGACTTATTTTAAGCGGTTCTGCTTTGCTTATGCTGCCCCCAATGACAGAAGATAACAGCATAACTTATATCGACGCCCTATTTACAGCTACTTCTGCGGTATGTGTGACCGGCCTGGTAGTTGTCGATACGGGCACTTTCTTTACTCCGCTGGGACAAGCAGTGATCATGTTGCTGATTTTTTGCGGTTCCCTCGGCTTTATGACCATGGCTACCTTAATTTTTATCTTCCTCGGTAAAAAAATCAGCTTAAGTGACCGCCTGCTGGTGAAGGAAGCTTTAAACCAGGAATCAATTGCCGGCCTGCTCAGGCTGGTGCTGACCGTGGTTAAAATGGCACTGCTGTTTATCCTGATCGGCACACTGTTCATGCTGTTTCGATTTTACCCCCAGTTCGGTTTTGGGCGCGGCCTGTTTTTCTCATTATTCCACTCCATATCAGCATTTGGCAATGCCGGGTTTGACCTGTTTGGCAGCTTCGACAGCCTCTCCAATTTCCCTACTGACTACCTGGTTAATGGCACAATTATGGTCCTTTTCATCATAGGTGGTCTTGGCTTTACAGTTATTCTTGAATTAGTAAGGCATTTAAGATTCAAAGAACGCCTTTCCCTTCACAGTCGCCTGGTTTTAATCATATCTTCTGCGCTGCTGATTGGCAGCACAATCCTGGTTTTATCACTGGAGTACAGCAACCCGGCCACAATGGGCCACCTTCCACTGGGAGGCAAGATCTTTACAGCACTTTTTACCGCGGCAACGCCCCGAACAGCAGGCTTTAATGTTCTTGATACGTCAGCGTTAACTTACCCGACTATACTAATCATCATGGTTTTGATGTTCATCGGGGCTTCACCTACTTCAACCGGTGGTGGCATTAAAACCACGACCTTTGGCATAGTATTTTTTACCTTGATCAACATGGTTCGGGGACGCCAGGAACCGGTAATATTTTCCCGGGTTTTCTCCTTCACCCAGGTTATGAAAGCAGTTTCAATTATTACGGCAGCCGTCAGCCTTGTATTTATAACTACTTTTGTAATGACCATTTTTGAAGAACATGAATTCAGTTCCCTGCTTTTCGAGGCTTTTTCAGCCTTTGGCACAGTTGGTTTAAGCAGGGGCATTACCCCTGAACTTAGCAGTGCCAGTAAAGCAGCCCTGATCTTTACCATGTTCGGTGGCAGGATTGGCCCGCTTACCCTGATGTTTGCCCTGGCCAGGCGTAAGCAGGCAGCGGTTTTGCACTACCCGGAAGAACATGTTTTAATAGGATAGAAATTTGTACCTGATGGAGGTTAATCAATTGAAAAAATCCTTCTTGGTAATCGGTGCCGGCCGATTTGGTAAAAGTGTTGCACACATTCTTAATGAAGCAGGTCATGATGTAATGGTAGTTGATAAGGATGAGGTCTTAATCCAGGAAATCAGCAGCGAGGTTACAGATGCAGTTGCTGCAGATGCCACCTCTGAGAGCTCTATAAAGGCCATCGGGGTCAGGGATTTTGATGCCGTTGTCCTGGCTATTGGCACTGACATCCAGGCCAGCATTATGGCCGCAATCCTCTTGACAGAAATG
>SLQM01000249.1 GCA_007131435.1 Syntrophomonadaceae bacterium | reverse complement strand
ACAGCGCTTCAGCTGCTATTAACCGGCCAACTTTACCTTCAATTTCCTCAAGAATTCCAGTTGAATACTCAGCTTCTCCCGTAAGAACCGGCAGCGGTTCAAGTTCCTGGGTGTTGACTATAACAGTTCCTTTTGGCGAGAGATATGGAAGCCAGCGTAGAGCTTCCATCTTTTCGAAGGATAGTAGAAAATCTCCATCCCCGGCAGGGATTAAAGGTGAAAATACTTTTTCCCCAATGCGAACATGAGTTATAACGCTCCCGCCCCTTTGAGCCATCCCGTGAGTTTCAGCAGTTTTTACATCCATTCCTTCAGAAATTGCCAGGGAGGCGATAATACGCCCGGTTAAAATGGTTCCCTGTCCGCCGACCCCGGCAATTAAAATATCAGTTTTAGCCATGCTGTTCACCCGCCTTTCCAGCAGCAGAAGCAGGCTTGATTGCATCGAATCGGCAGAGCTGTTCACAAAGCCCGCAGGCTGTACATATTGTGCTGTTAATAATGGCTTTATCATCTTTAAAACTCAAAGCAGGGCAACCGAGTCCAATACAAACTTTGCAGCCTGTGCAGTTTTCCCGATCTACGAAATGCGGCTCATCAAACTCAGTAAGCATGAATACGCAGGGCTGTCGTGTAATAACGACAGATGGCTCGTCAGCTTCCAGTTCTTCTTTAATCGTATCGCGTACTTTTTTGATATCAAAAGCATCAACAACTTTAACCCTTCCGACGCCAAGGGCAAGGCATAGCTTTTCCAGGTCTACTGCTGGAGCAGGTTCACCTTTTAAACTTGACCCGGTTCCGGGATGGTGTTGATGACCTGTCATGGCTGTAATGCCGTTATCAAGAATAAGCAGAGTTATAGGCGCCCTGTTATAGACAGCATCTAAGAGGGGTGTTATGCCTGAATGAACAAAAGTAGAATCGCCAATTACCGCTACCGTTTTCTTGGCTGATTCACGATTGGCCAAAGCCATACCAAGCGCTGTGCCGACGCTGGCGCCCATGCAAATACAGGAGTCAATAGCTTCCAACGGCTTCAGGGCTCCCAGGGTGTAGCAGCCGATGTCGCCCATTACATTTAGCTTAAGCTTTTTTAAAACATGAAAAACCCCGCGGTGAGAACATCCAGGGCACATTACAGGTGGACGGCCGGGAATACCCTGGCGGATCTCAATCGGTTCAGTTTTTATGTTTAACAGTTTTTCCCTGATTATTTCTGCTCCCAACTCACCCAGTAAACCAAATAGCTCTTTTCCCCTGACCGGAATATCAAGATGCATAGCCAGCAGCTGTTCTTCAAAAAATGGATCAAGTTCTTCAACTACAATTATTTCTTTAACCATAGATGAAAATTCACGAACCAGTTTTTTGGGAAGTGGATGGCTAAAGCCAAGTTTCAAAAAAGTTGCATCAGGTATAGCTTCACGGGCATACTGGTAAGCTACTCCGCTGCAGAGAATACCCAGGTCTGAAGAACCTTTTTCAATTCTATTCAGCGGGCTCTTTTCAGCTTCTTCCTGTAGGGCCAGAAAACGTTCTTCAACTATTGGGTGGCGCAAGCGGGCGAAGCCTGGAAGCATTACATATTTAGCAGGATCTTTTTTGAAACCTTCAACCTTATGTTCCCTTCGTTTTCCTTTAACCACGGTGCTGCGTGAATGGGAAATCCTGGTGGTACTGCGCAGCATTACTGGCGTATCAAATTTTTCACTTAGTTCAAGGCCATATAAAACATAATCGCGAGCTTCTTCGCTGTCTGAAGGCTCAAGCAGGGGAATTTTTGCGAATCTTGCATAATGGCGGTTATCCTGCTCGTTCTGAGAACTGTGCATTCCGGGGTCGTCGGCTGAAACCAGGACCAGTCCACCGCCAACTCCCGTGTAAGAAAGAGTCATCAAGGGATCTGAAGCGACATTAACTCCAACATGTTTCATCGCGGTAAGCACTCTTGCTCCTTCCATTGAGGCACCTATAGCTTCTTCCAGGGCAGTTTTTTCGTTGGCCGACCAGTTGCAGTTTACTTCCGGGTAACGGCCCAGGTTTTCAAGAATTTCTGTGCTAGGTGTTCCGGGGTAAGCAGTACCGACAGATACCCCTCCTTCATAAGCTCCGAGCGCAATTGCTTCATTGCCTGTCATAATAACTCGGTTTTCTGCCAAATTAAAACTCCTCGCTTTCTATAATTCTTTTTGCTTTGCCGGTTGTTCTTTCCAGTGATTTAGGTTCCATTAATTTGATACGTGGTGCCAGGGAAAGAGTTGAACGCAGGTGCCTGCGAATGCGTCCCTCCAGCGCTTCCAATTCCCTAAAACTATCAGAAAACCCTTCCTGTGTCAGTTCGACCTGAACTTCTAAATCCTTGATAAAACCTTTTTGTTTATGCAAGACAAGCCTGTAATGGGGTGATACTTCACGAAAACCTGATAATACTTCCTCAATTTGTGATGGGAAGATATTGACGCCTTTAATAATGATCATGTCGTCACTGCGGCCGGTGATATAATCCATCCGGCGTGTTGTCCTGCCGCAGGGGCATTTTTCAGGTATAAGGCGGGTTATATCGCCGGTCCTGTAGCGGATAATTGGAAAACCTTCCTTAAAAAGAGGAGTTAATACAAGTTCTCCACGCTCACCAGCCGGAAGCGGCAAACTTGATTCAGGGTCAATTACTTCTGGGTAATATAAGTCTTCCAGGATGTGCATTCCCCTGGTTTGCATACATTCTCCGGATACCCCGGGGCCGATTACCTCTGTCAGCCCGTAATTGATAGTTGCTTTCAAACCCCATTGTTTTTCAATATCTTCCCGCATTGCCTCAGAACATGGTTCACCGCCGAACAGGCCGATTTTCAGTCCGAATTCTACTGGATCATAACCAAGTTCACGGGCTACTTCGGCCATATAGATCGCAAATGAGGGAGTGCAGACAAGTACATTGGTGTTAAAATCTTTCATCAGCGACAACTGGCGTTCAGTGTTGCCGCTGGAAAAAGGGACCACTGTTGCACCAAGCTTTTCAAGCCCGTAATGCAGGCCGAACCCACCGGTAAAAAGACCGTAGCCGAAAGATATCTGGGCAATATCAGATGGTTTAACACCTGCCATTTCACAGATCCGCGCAACACCTTCTGCCCAGTATTCTAAGTCTGTTTTCGTATAGCCGGCAACAATGGGTTTGCCGGTAGTACCCGAGGATGCATGAATGCGTAATATTTGTTCCAGTGGGACAGCAGCCATTCCATAAGGGTAAGCTTCCCTTAAATCATTTTTTCGGGTGTACGGGATTTTTTCAATATCACTGAGGTTTTGAATATCATCCGGCCTTAAATTATTTTCATCAAAAATACGGCGGTAAAAAGAGCTGTTTTTATAAGCATGTCTTACAGTGTTTTGAAAGCCTTCCAATTGCCTTGTTTTCTGCTCTTCAGGGGTAAAAAAATCGTTCTGCATGTAGTTCATCTCCTGTGGCTGCGTTTAGAAACTATAGATGCGTTCGCCACCTACTATGGGGACATTATTCTTTTTTAAAACTTGCAGGGCATCTTCGATCCGTTCCACGCGCATCATTATTATTGCATTACTGGTTGGTTTTTCTATGAATGAATAAAGGTATTCGATATTTATATTTTCCTGTTCCATGTAACCAAGAACAGTGGCCAGCCCACCCGGGGTATCCGGCACTTCCATGGCTATTACCTCTGTAACCGTAGCCATAATACCATTATCCTTAAGTTCCTTGATCGCTTTATCAGGTTGGTCTACAATCATTCTTAAAATGCCAAAATCGGATGTGTCGGCAATAGAGAGACCGCGGATGTTAATATTCGAATTACCTAAAACCTGGGCCACCCTGATTAAGCGTCCCGATTTATTCTCGAGAAAAACAGAAATCTGCTTGATCATCAACTACAACCTCCCTTTAAATTCAAAAGTGTAATTTTCTAAACCTGCTTTGCATATCCTTCTCAGCTGATCAATCACATCGAACTCGATATATTAAGGGTTTCTTGAACTGCAGATTTATCACCATAATTATTTAATAACATTATATCACGATTGCCACATTCAATCCGGAGAGAATATGGTTAATATTCAACCGCATGGGTAAAATTCCTGCTTCTGATTTTTATTCAAGGCTTACAAAACTTATTGTTTATTCTATAATTAGAAGTACAAAGGGGAGGTAGTAATATAATGAGGCCTGGAGATCGAAAATTCGAAAGAAATGGTTCAGGAGCTTTAAGAAAACCGGCCTATCTTGAAATACCTGTAGAAGAGTTTTTAAAACGCATTGAAAAGTTTAAACAGATAATGAAGAGCTGTACAATTTGCCCTCGAAATTGTCGAATTGATCGCCTGGAAGGGATAAAAGGGCAATGCGGTGCTTCAGATGAGATGGTTATCAGCAGTATTGGCCCACATTTCGGCGAAGAAAAGGAGCTTGTAGGCAGTGGTGGTTCAGGGACCATATTTTTTACCCATTGCAATCTAGAGTGTATCTATTGTCAGAACTGGACGATCAGCAGGGGAGAGGAAAGGGGTACAGCTTTTTCCGAATATGATTTAGCTGAAGCAATGCTATCTCTACAAAAGCGGGGATGCAGCAATATAAACTTAGTTAGTCCCACGCCATACCTGTATGGGATAGTTGGAGCCCTCAATTTAGCTGCAAATAATGGGCTTGGAATACCGCTGGTATATAACTGCGGCGGATATGAGTCTGTACGTTCTCTAAAACTTCTTGAAGGGCTGATTGATATATATATGCCGGACGCTAAGTATGCATCTGATGAATCAGGCAGCAAATATTCAGGGGTAACAGATTATTTTTCCCGCTTAAGCGAATCATTAAAAGAGATGCAGCGCCAGGTAGGCGATTTAGCAATAGGGGCTGATGGCCTGGCATACAAAGGCCTGCTTGTCCGCCATTTAGTGCTGCCGGGGGACATCGCTGAAAGTGAAAAAATGGCCCGGTTTATAAAAGATGAGGTATCTCCAAAATGTGCAGTAAATGTAATGGCCCAGTATTACCCTGCATACCTGGCTAACAGGTACCCGGAATTAAATCGCAGGGTAAATGCCATTGAGTACAGCGCGGCACGCAGGGTTTTCGATGAACAGGGACTACGCCTGCTCTAAAGCTTCTGTTTTAGTTAAAAATGAAGATAATGCAATTTTGTAATGTGACTGTGTATATTAGGTTGACCCTTTTGACCGTGCTGGTGTAGAATGTAGCTAAATCTGCCTGTCAAAGCAGGCCCATTTTTGCAAAGGAGGAAATATTTATGGCTGGTTTAGTTATTGAAGTTGGTGAATCGCAATTTGAAAACGAGGTTTTAAAATCGGATATACCCGTCTTGGTTGATTTTTGGGCGCCTTGGTGTGGACCCTGTAAAATGTTAGGTCCGGTATTGGAAGAGGTTGCAGCTGCAAATGACAGCCGCCTAAAAGTGGTGAAAGTTAACGTGGATGAAAACCCGGATCTTGCCCAGCAGTATGAAGTGATGGGAATCCCTGCCATGTTTTTAATCAAAGACGGAGATGTTATAGATAGTTTTACCGGTGCGATGAGCAAACAGGCTCTAACAGACAAGATTGACAAATATATATAAGCTATTTATCATAAATAGTTATGATTTTTAGCGGTCGATGCAGGAAACAGCTTCCAGATGGCGAATGATATTTTTAAATATTCCGAAAGGATGTGTTGTGCGCCATGGAACGACAGGTAATCGGCCGGGTAACCCATTATTACAGTAAGATCGGTGTAGCTATTTTGGAGCTTGATCAGCCATTAAAATCTGGTGATCGAATAGCTGTTATTGGTTCAACCACGGATATCGAGCAGGTAGTAAAATCAATGCAGGTAGATCATCAAAACATCGATTCAGCTGACGCGGGTAACCTGGTCGGCCTGAAGATTAAAGACAAAGTTAGGGAAGGCGACACAGTTTATAAGTTATTCCAACAAGGTGATTAATTGACTTTTAGTTTCATAGATCAAGAATTAAAAAAACAAGCCCTGATCGGTATGATCAGGGCTGTTCCGATCATACTCGGATATCTTCCTATCGGGCTTGCTTTTGGAATTTTAGCATCAACTGCGGGTTTAAGTACAACAGCAGCAGCTGCCATGTCGGTTTTTGTATTCGCCGGTTCATCACAGTTAATCTCTGTCGGCTTAATCGGAGCTGGTGTAGGGGTTTTTTCCATAACTGTAACTGTCTTCCTGGTAAATTTGCGGCATATGTTAATGAGTGCTTACCTTGCGCCCCACATGAGAAAGTTGAAATTATGGCAGCTTGTGTTGTTCAGCTATGAAATAACAGATGAATCATTTGCCATGCACTCTGCCTATATACGCAAAAAAGGTGTGCCGCCAGTTGCCGAACTTTTTGCCCTGAATATTTCGGCGCACCTGGCCTGGGTTGCCGGTTCTGTTCTGGGTGCCTGGCTGGGCAGCAGCATTACATTAGATATAGCTGCACTTGGTATAGACTTTGCCTTGCCGGCAATGTTTATAGCCCTGCTGGTGATGCAGTTTGAAAGTTATCGTCATCTTGCCGTTTCAGTATTTTCCGCCCTGATGGGCCTATTACTTTACCTTGCCGGAATGAACCAGCTTTATATAATTTTGGCTACTGTTACTGCTGCTACAGTCGGGGTATTGACAGAGCGTAAATCAAACCAGGTGGAGGAAGATAAGCTTGTCTGATATAGTCTTGTTGATTTTCTTAATGTCATTAGTAACTTTTATACCAAGAGTGCTGCCTATTTTACTCTTGACAAGGTGTTCTCTTCCGGCCGTGGTTGAAAGGTGGCTTTCATACATACCCGTAGCGGTGCTGGCAGCTTTACTTGCACCTGCCCTTTTTACATCAGAGGGTAGCTTGAACTTTACTTTTAACATAAACCCTGCTTTTTGGATCTCCATACCGGTTTTCATAATTGCTATTTATACCCGTAATCTTTTCATGACTGTTATCTTGGGAATGGCTTTTATGGCCCTCGCAAGATTGCTGTTTATCTAATTTAGTGCTACGCCATTTGTTTAACTATACTTTAACCATAGAAACTGTTAACTTAACGCGGATTAATTGACCGAGAATTTGGCATTATGTTATAATTAAGAAGTAATAGCAGTATGCTTTTGTAATTTTTGGTACCAAGTTTTTATACAAATATAAAGGAGGAGCTTGTATGAGTAAAGTAGTTCGTGTCGATATGACGAACAAGAAGGTAACTGTTGAAGCATTACCGGAAAAGTATAAGGGAATGGGTGGACGCTGGTTGAGTTCTGCCATGGTCAATGACGAAGTTCCAGCTGATTGCCATCCCCTGGGGCCGAATAATAAGTTGGTATTTGCACCCGGCTTTTTAACTGGAACCCGCGCCCCAAACTCCGGCCGTATATCGGTTGGAGGTAAGTCTCCCCTGACCGGCGGTATTAAAGAATCTAATGCCGGTACTCCTTTCTCACAGAACTTAGCCCGGATGGGCTATACTGCGCTTGTCGTAGAGGGTCTGCCTGAAGACAGCAAGCAGTGGATTCTAAAGCTTGATGTAAATGGTGGAGAGCTGCTTCCTGCAGACGACCTTGTTGGCAAGGGAGCATATGAATCAGGTAACATGATCTGGGATAAGTTTGGCGAAAAGAAAGCTTTCGTCGTAAACGGCCCGGCAGGCGAAGCAAAAATGGCCATGGCTGGCATTGCTTTTAATGATCCCGAAGGCCGTGCTGCGCGTTACGCAGGCCGTGGTGGGCTGGGTGCTGTTCTGGGAAGCAAAGGGTTAAAGGCGATAGTCCTCGATGATACCGATGCCCCCGGTGTAAAGCCTGCCAATGAAGAACTGCTCAGGTCAGGACAGAAGAAACTGGCTGATGCAATACTTTCTCACGATGTGACTAAAAAAGGCGGCGGGTTAAACAGTTACGGCACGGCAGTATTGATCAATATCTTAAATGAAGCCGGTGGCCTGCCAACCCGTAATTTCAGCTCCGGTGAATTTGACGGAGCAAGCAAGATCAGCGGGGAAGCGCTGGCTGAAGCCGCTGAGAAGCGTGGCGGTGCAGGGACAATGGGTCACCGCTGCCACCCGGGATGTATTATTAACTGCTCAACTGTCTATCCCAGGGAAGATGGAACAGAACATGTTTCCAGCGTGGAATATGAATCTATCTGGTCGCTGGGTGCTAACCTGTGTGTCGATAACCTGGACGAAGTAGCTGAAATGGTATGGCTCTGTAACGACCTGGGTATCGATACTATTGAAGCAGGGGTTATGCTGGGTGTAGCCATGGAAGCGGGCCTTGCAGAATTTGGTGACGGTCCAGCCGCCATTAACCTGTTGAAAGAACTATACAAGGGATCTCCCCTTGGACATATCCTGGGGCAGGGGGCACACTTTACCGGTGAAGCATATGGAGTAACTCGTGTGCCTACAGTCAAACGCCAGGGAATGCCTGCCTATGAACCGCGTGCAGTCAAAGGGATTGGAGTTACCTATGCGACATCAACGATGGGCGCCGATCATACCGCCGGTTACACAATTGCACCGGAGATTATGTCAGTTGGCGGCTCTGAGGATCCACTTAAAACAAAAGGTAAAGTTGGCCTTTCAAAAGGTTTACAGGATGCGACAGCATTTCTTGATGCAGCGGGCTATTGCATTTTTATCGCATTCCCAATTCTTGATATCCCCAGCGGTTTTGAAGGGGTAATAGATACTGCCAATGGTATGCTGGGAACTGATTACACCGCAGATGATGTTGGCAGGATTGGCGATGAGATCTTAAGAATTGAGAGGGAATTTAACCTGAAGGCGGGATTGGGTAAGGAAGCTGACAGGATGCCTGAATTTATGAAATATGAGAAGCTTCCACCCCATAACAATGTCTGGGATATTACAGACGAAGAGTTGGATTCCTTCTGGGATTAAATGTGATGGAAGTTACAGTTACCCTTTACGCCACCCTGACCCGCTATCATCCTGAAGAGGGAAGCAGGGAACCTTTTAAGGTTGAACTGCAAGAGGGTGCAACACTTGAGGATCTTTACAAGAAACTGGGTATAGATGAAGGTGAAGTAAAAAAGGCTTTTATCAGGCATAAAGGCAGGTCCCAGGACCACCGCCTGGAAGATGGTGACAGGGTGGGTATATTCCCACCTGTTGGAGGAGGTTAATTAGTGTAGCGCGGGAGTAATCCCGCGCTTCTTTTTGAAAATTTAACTGGATCATGACCTGTTAAACTTCTCCCGGGCAGACTTATAATTTGTCTTAAATTGATCAGGGACACCTGACAATGCCCTGAGACCAGAGGCAGTCGGCACATGAAGGGGAATTGCCCCAGCAATCCTCGTTTACATCCGCATAATCACACACCTGGCTTGTTGAACAATCCATGCAGGATGGAAAATTGTAGTTGCGAACCCGGTAACGGAATTTAATATACTCTGGCTTGTTCCAGATTTCTTCCAGTTTTTCATCTTTAATATTCCCCAGCAGATATTCCGATACTTCTTTACTGCGGTTATCAAGTTTATATGAATAAGAATACATTAAGGCATAACAGGGGCTTACACTACCATCCCAGCGAATAACAGCAGACTGGTCATTGATGAAGCCGCATCTTCTTCCGCTTCCCCAGTACATCCTGGGAAGCCTGAGCGACCCCCATTGTACGTAATCATTATCAACTGCAGGCCAGATTACCGGTTCAGGCAGCTTTAAGTTTGCCTGTTCACGATCCCAGGCCGGCGGGGCTATTGTTCCCGCTCCAATCATTCGGTCATAACCGGGGATATCATAGATTGCCTCATTATACATTTCCTCTGAATAGGGCAGTAAATTGCTGATCAATACTGTAGGCGAACCCACTTCCTTGGCCAGCCCTGGAAGCAGGGGCAGTTGATTAATATTGCTGCGCATCAGTACAAATTCAAGCCCAATTTTCGGATAATGCTTGTTATTCTTAATTTTTATTTCTCGCAGATTGAGCATGTTGCTGACTACCTGGTTTAGTTCACCCCCAACCCTGATATTGCGAAATGTATCTTCTGATACTCCGTCAATGGAAAAGTAAATGGTGTGCACACCGGCATTGACCAATTCATGGGCAACGGCATCATTTACCAGGGTTCCGTTTGTATTTAAAGACACCCTGAATCCTCTCCTGGTTAATTCGTTAATCATTTCTATTGCCTGTGGGTGGGCCAGCGGCTCACCAAAACCGCCCAGATGTATTTTATTCAGAAGGGGAAAAACTGAAAGCTGATCCAGGAGTTCATGAAAAAGATCAATATCTATATCCGCATTAGTCAGGTCCGGCCATTGTTTTCTCACGCAGGTTATGCACTGCATGTTGCAGCGGGAGGTAGGCTCGAGATACAGCTTTCTCATATTGTTTTCTGCCTTATGCAGAATAATCTCATTTTCACGCTCATCGATGATGAAATTATTTTCGATTTTTTGCCTGTCATCAGGGCTCACAGTTCTGTTACTGGCAATATCCTTAAGTTGAGCAGTGTTCATAAGGCACCTCTTTCATATATAACTATAATGGTTATATATAATTATAAACCAGGTTAATCTAATAATGAGCCATTTGCGATCTTTGACAACACCTGACAAATAAGCACATTTAGGTGCTGAGAAAAAAGCTTTTACCCCATGGCTAGTTGATGAAATAAGGCTATCTGTTTATTGTGGCGGCTGAAATACAGCTATTGACCCCAGGCATTGTCAGAAAATTGGCTAGAGCGGATCTATTTGGTATATTATTCAAGGCTAGTAATAAAAAGGGAAATCAACTCCTTATGTCGAAATAGTTTTTTAGCGAAAAACAAAAGACAAAGGAGGATTTCCCATGGCTATTATATCACGACAGAGACAAATATTTGAGTGGGCCGAGCTAGAAATTTTAGGTGACTTAGAAAGGCTGCGTTTAGTTTTAGCATATATGCCTGATGAGAACCTGATGCAGCATTTAGAGCGCGAAAGATTCAAGGGCAGAGACGATTACCCGGTACGCGCAGTCTGGAATTCCATCTTAGCCGGAGTTGTCTACCAGCACTTAAGCGTTGAAAGTTTAAGAAGAGAGCTATCCCGTAACAACCAGCTGCGCAGGATATGTGGGTTTGCTGAAGACAAAGTTCCCACCCCTGCGGTCTACAGCCGGTTTATGCACAAGCTCTTTGGCCATCAAAAACTAATTGATGAGATCTTTGAAAACCTGGTTGGCCAGTGCTACGAACAGCTGCCTGGCTTTGGTAAATACCTGGCCTTAGACGGTAAAGCGATCAATACCCATGCCCGCAGTCGCAACGAGGCAAAGAAAAAAGACGGGCGCCGCGATTTAGATGCCGACTACGGGGTCAAAACATACAAGGGGAAAAGCGAAAACGGTACCCCTTGGGAGAAAGTAGCGACCTGGTTTGGCTACAAACTGCACCTTTTAGTTGACGCTGATTACGAACTGCCGGTTGCTTTTAGGGTTACAAAAGCCTCCTGTTCAGAGGTTACACAGGCCCACCTGATGGTTGAAGCTTTAGCAGAAACAAAGCCGCATATCTTAAAAGAAGCAGGCTATTTTATGGCTGACCGCGGCTATGATGACGGCAAGCTGATTGCTAAGCTTTGGGACGAGCACGCGGTTAAGCCGGTCATCGACATTAGAGACCTCTGGCGTGATGGGGAAGAAACCAAACCGCTAAAAAGCTTTGGCAACATCGTTTATGACTACCGGGGCACTGTATCCTGCTGTTGTCCGCGGGATATAAAATTAAAAGAGATGGCTTTCGGTGGTTTTGAGCAACAAAGAGAGACTCTTAAATACCGCTGTCCGGCCAGGCACTATGGTCGCCAGTGTAAAGGCCAAAAAGAGTGTCCGGTTAAAACAAGCATCAGGATTCCCCTGGCCACCGAACGCAGGGTTTTTACGCCGCTGGCCCGGTCCAGCTACAAGTGGCAAGACCTGTACAAGAAACGCACTGCAGTAGAAAGGGTTAACAGCAGGCTTGATGTCTCCTTTGGCTTTGAGCAGCACTTTATCCGGGGGCAGCTTAAGATGCAGGTGCGCTGTTCCCTGGCCCTGTGTATTATGCTTGCGATGGCCATTGGCAGGGTTAAAGAGAAAAAACCTGATTTAATACGCAGTCTGGTTAAGACTGCCTGATTAAAATCAACTCTTAACCAACAATAGCAGGGGAGTAGTGTCGAAAAATACGGTATTATATTTGCCGACAGTGCCAATCATTATGACCATGGCCTTAAAAATGGGTAAATGTTGCCCATTGGTTCGTTGCCGTCAGGTGCTTACTGCTTTTATTTAAAAAAATTTACTACATCGCAAATGGCTTACTTTAATTAATGATAGAATTTAGCGCTGATTTTTAGTATTATAGTTAATATCTGCTATAATGCCAAGATTAATTTCGGGGTGCCGGAAATGGTTGTTAAAGAAAAAAAGATCAGTGACCTGAAAAAAATGTTCCAGAGCTATTATCCCAACCTGGATGACTGGGCGCTGGTCGAAAAGGCTTATGCCTATTCACTGAAAGCCCATTCCGGTCAAATGCGGGAATCGGGAGAGTCATATATCAGTCACCCGCTGGGCGTGGCCATGATTCTTACAGAGCTTGAACTTGACCTGGTAACCATTATTGCCGGGCTTTTACATGATGTGGTAGAAGATACCGATTTAACCCTTGATGATATTCGCGAAGAGTTCGGCAATGAAGTGGCTGCCCTGGTGGATGGCGTTACCAAGCTTAGCCGTCTTGATTTTACCTCTAAAGAAGAGCAGCAGGCAGAAACTTTACGTAAAATGTTTATCGCCATGGCCCAGGACATCCGTGTGGTTCTGATTAAACTGGCCGACCGGACACATAACCTCCGGACCCTTCGCTACCTGAACACATATAAACAGAAAGAGATAGCCCGTGAAACACTTGAAATATATGCCCCCCTGGCCCATCGCCTTGGTATTTACATGATTAAATGGGAGCTTGAAGACCTCGCTTTTCGCTATATGCAGCCCGAAGAATATTTCCAACTCGTTGAAAAACTGGCAAAGAAAAGAAGAGAAAGGGAAAAGTTTATCAACAAGATAATCTGGATCCTGCAGGATTACCTTTCAGAAGCCTCAATTGAAGCCGAAATCCAGGGGCGCCCCAAGCACTTATACAGCATCTACAATAAAATGAAAACCCAGGGCAAGGACTTAAATGAAATATATGACCTGACAGCGGTCAGGATCATAGTTGATACCGTTAAAGACTGTTATCACACCCTGGGCATTGTTCATACCATTTGGAAACCGATACCAGGGCGATTTAAAGATTTTATCGCCATGCCTAAACCTAACATGTACCAATCCCTTCATACCACTGTTTTTGCAGCAGAAAATGAGCTGGCAGAAATCCAGATCAGAACCTGGGATATGCACAGGACTGCTGAATACGGTATTGCTGCCCACTGGCGTTACAAGGAAAAGGTTAGTGACAGGGAGGAGATTGATGATAAACTGACCTGGCTTCGCCAGCTTCTCGAATGGCAGCATGATTATCGTGATGCCCGTGATTTTATCAAAGACCTGAAGGGCGATCTTTTTACCGATGAAGTTTTTGTTTTTACGCCCAAGGGCGATGTTATAGATTTACCGGCAGGCTCGGTAACTTTAGATTTTGCTTATAAAATACATACTGATATTGGAAACCGCTGTACCGGAGCCCGGGTTAATGGACGCCTGGTCCCTCTTGATTACCAGCTGCAGACTGGTGACATGGTAGAAGTAGTAACCTCCAAGCATGGTTCACCCAGCCGTGACTGGCTGAAACTGGTTAAAACATCACATGCTAAAAATAAAATCCGCACCTGGTTTAAAAAAGAGCGACGGGAAGAGAATGTTGAAAAAGGCCGCGAAATGTTAGAGAGAGAAATCCGCAGGATTAATGTTGAACAGCGCATATTGTTGAAGCACGATTTGTTGGAAGATGTTGGTAAATCCTTTAATATATTAGCTGTAGAAGACCTGTATGCAGCTATTGGTTATGGTGGTGTCTCGGTTCACCAGGTAATCAGCCGCATGCGCGAGGAATACAGCCGTAAGCATAAAGATGAAATAAAGGAAGATCATCCTGAAATCAAGCAGACAAGGCCGAGGAAGCAAGACTACACCGGTGTAATTATTGAAGGTGTTGATAACCTTTTAATGCGCATCGCCAGGTGCTGCAACCCGGTACCCGGGGATGTTATAAAAGGCCTGGTGACCCGGGGAAGGGGAGTTTCCATCCACAGGGCAGATTGTCCCAACCTGAAGCACTTTAAAGGAGACAGCAGCCGGTTGATGGATGCAAGCTGGGCAGGGGAGGCCAGGGCCGATTACCCCGTAGAAATAGAAATTAAGGCAAATGACCGGAAGAATCTGCTTGCCGATGTAATGGCTGCTGTAAATGAAAGCAGGATCGAGGTAACTGCAGTTACAGCCCGGGCAGATAAAAACCGTGAAGCAACAATCCACCTGACCCTGGTTGTCAGGGATCAGGTTCATCTTGACCAGATCATGAATAAGATTAATAAGATAAAAGATGTGTTCAGCGTGCGGCGTCATGTTTACGGTTCAAATAGATAATCTTACCTAAAATATCAAAGAATTGCATTTGATTTAAAAGGAGAATCATCATGCGGGCGGTAGTGCAGCGGGTGAACCAGGCTTTTGTCGAAGTAGATGGGGAAGTTGTCGGCAGAATAAATAAAGGTCTGGTGTTATTTCTTGGTGTGGGTCAGGATGATACAGAAAAAGACAGCGACTACCTGGCAGGAAAGATTTCCGGGCTACGTATTTTTGAAGATGCAGAGGGTTTGATGAACCTGTCTGTGCGGGACGTAAGTGGAGAAATACTCTCAATATCACAATTTACCCTTTACGGGGATTGCCGAAAGGGCCGTAGGCCCGGTTTTTCCGACGCTGCCCCACCGGACAAAGCCGAGGCTCTTTATGATTCTCTCTGTGAAAAGTTACGAGAACTGGGAATTATAGTGGAAAAGGGAGTTTTTCAGGCCCAAATGCGTATCAACGTTGACAATGACGGGCCTGTTACTATACTACTTGATAGTAAAAAGTTTTTTTAGCTTAGGACTGAGAGGAGAAACAAGATGAATTACAAGGCACCACGCGGAACACGTGACATATTACCAGACGAAGCAGCTAAATGGCAATACTTAGAGGAAAGGTACAGCAATTTCTGCCGCTTATATGGTTTTGGAGAAATACGCACTCCTATCTTTGAACAAACTGAACTATTTATACGTTCTGTTGGTGAAGATAGTGATATAGTATCCAAGGAAATGTATTCTTTCAAAGATCGCAGCGGTCGTGATTTAACTCTCCGTCCTGAATTGACAGCTGCTGTAGCCAGGGCGTATCTGGAAAATAACCTGAAAGAAAAACCTCAGCCGGTTAAACTATGGTATAACGGCCCCATGTTTCGTTACGACCGTCCTCAGGCCGGCCGCTATCGCCAGTTTCACCAGTTTGGGCTGGAAATATTCGGAGCTGCCCATGCAGCAGCGGATACAGAAATAATTTCATTCTGCTATCATTTCTTTCAGTCCCTCAAGATTGACAACTTATCTATCGAGCTTAACAGTGTGGGATGCCCGGTATGCCGCCCCGATTTTCGTGATGCCCTTGCCCCATATTTAGAAAGTATTGAAGGTGATCTTTGCGATGACTGTATCAAACGTTATCATAATAATCCGATGCGTGTATTGGACTGTAAATCGGAAGGGTGCCAGGCCGGGGTAGAAGCTGCTCCCCGGATGACTGACCATCTCTGCCCTGATTGTGATCGACACTTTGAAACTGTTAAGTCTTTGCTCAATAAACTGAGTATCCCCTATCACCTGAACAGCCGCCTGGTACGCGGTTTGGATTATTATACAAGAACTGCCTTTGAAATAGTTGCCGGAGGAATTGGCGCCCAGGCTTCGCTTTGCGGGGGCGGTCGTTACGATTATCTTGTAGAGCATTGTGGGGGACCCCATACCCCTGGAGTCGGGGTAGCTTTTGGGGTTGAAAGAATTTTAATGACCATGGATTGGCAGAAGCAGGATAGGGCATCCGATTATGCAGTTTACATTGCCGCAGCCGGAGAAGGGCTGGAGGGGGAGCTCCTGTTATTGGCTGCCGATCTGCGCAGCGAGGGTATTGCTGCAGAAACTGAGATGCTGGAGCGCAGTTTAAAGGCCCAGATGAAATATGCGGGACGAAGTGATTATAAATACGTGATTATTATTGGCGCAGATGAAATAGAAAAAGGCCTGGTTACACTTCGTGACATGGAAAGTGGAGAGCAAATAGAAATTGCCCGCAATCAACTTGCCGCTTTCTTAATTGAAAGGGCTGACCAATCCGAGTGCCATGCCGCCGGTGAAGGCTTATCTGAAATTAAGCTGCCCGAACGGGGCAAGCCGGTACACAAAACCCATTATTGCGGTGCCATGAATGCCAGCCATGTTGGTTCAACTGTTAAACTGGCTGGTTGGGTAGGCAAGCGCCGTGATCACGGTGGATTAATATTCATTGATCTAAGAGATCGCAGCGGTTTAATGCAGCTGGTCTTCGATCAACAGCTGGGAGTTAAGATGTTCCGGGATGCAGAAAGCCTGCGCAGTGAATATGTTATAGCTGTTGAGGGAGAGGTAGTGCGCAGGGCAGAAGATAACATTAACCCGGCGCTGCCAACTGGCGATGTTGAAATGCGGGTTGCAAGAATGGAAATTTTGAACAAATCGAAAACCCCTCCTTTCTATATTGAAGATGATCTAAATGTTGATGAAAACCTGCGTTTGCGTTATCGTTTCCTTGATCTGCGCAGGCCTGAAATGCTGGAAAGGTTGAAACTGCGACACAGGGCAGTTAAACTGGTTCGTGACTACATGGATCGCTTTGACTTCCTGGAAGTTGAGACGCCCATGCTGACCCGCAGCACACCTGAAGGGGCAAGAGATTTTCTCGTGCCCAGCCGCCTGCACCAGGGTTCGTTTTATGCTCTGCCGCAGTCTCCACAGCTCTTTAAACAGCTGCTTATGGTTAGTGGAATAGAGCGCTATTTTCAAATTGTGCGCTGCTTTCGTGATGAAGATTTGAGGGCGGACCGGCAGCCGGAGTTTACCCAGGTTGATATTGAAACTTCTTTCTTTGGCCCTGAAAACCTTTTTGCCCTGTTGGAAGGGTTGGTAGCAAAGCTTTGGAAAGAGATCCATAACATAGAGATTAAAAAGCCTTTTCTGCGCATGCCCTACAAGGAAGCGATGAACCGCTATGGCTCGGACAAACCTGACATGCGTTTTGGCATGGAGCTAATTGATTTAGGTGATCTGGCTGTAAAAAGCAGTTTTAAAGTTTTCACCTCTGCTCTAGATGGGGGAGGAGCTGTGAAGGGGCTTTGTGTTAAGGGCGGGAAAAAAATGAGCCGCAAAGAACTTGATGATTATACCCTGTTTGCCCGCAGGCTTGGCGCAAAAGGCCTGGCCTGGGCATTTGTTGAGGATTCCGGTTGGCGTTCGCCAATCAGCAAATTTTTTGAGCCGGACCTGCTCCAGGAGATTAACCGCAAAATGAAAGCTGCTCCAGGCGATTTGGTGCTGTTTGTAGCCGATAACTGGGAAACAACCTGCCAGGTGCTTGGGCATTTAAGGCTAGCATTGGCGCCGGAGGAGAAGTCTGCCGATCCACATTTTTTATGGGTAGTAGATTTTCCCTTATTCCACTACAACGAAAATGAAGAGCGCTATGATTCAGATCACCACCCCTTTACAGCACCCAGGTTGGAAGACCTGCAGTTGCTGGAAAAAGATCCTCTTTCAGTGAGGGCACAGGCTTATGACCTGGTTCTTAATGGGGTAGAGATAGGCGGTGGCAGCACCCGTATCCATGATAGTGAAACCCAGGCAAGAATATTTAAACTGCTTGGTTTAACTGACGAGGAAAGTCGTGAAAAGTTTGGGTTTTTGCTGGATGCGCTTTCCTTCGGTGCACCTCCGCACGGGGGTATTGCCCTGGGGCTTGATCGGATGATTGCCCTTTTAACCGGTGATGAATCCATTCGCCAGGTAATTCCATTTCCTAAAACAGCCGCTGCCAGCTGCCTGATGACCGGTGCGCCGGCATCTGTAGATCTGGCGCAACTTGATGAGCTAAAAATTGACCTTCAGCCCCTGGATGAGAAGTCCTGATAGTCAACATAATCTTGCTTTTGGGCCATTTTTGTGCTATGCTTTTCTTGAAACAGGAAGTTAATAAAGGCTCCAGCCCTGCGGTGTACGTGACAACCGATAAGTTTTGAGCTAACACTTTTACAACGGGAACCCGCCCTTCAGCTGCGGCGTAGCAGCCTTTGTAAAGAGGACCTGTAAAACAGCTGAGAGGGTACCCACCTTTCGGGGGAACAGTTCAAAACAACGGTCCACGGCACAGCGGGGTT
>SLQM01000165.1 GCA_007131435.1 Syntrophomonadaceae bacterium | reverse complement strand
CCCCTGTGAAATTAGGGCAATATCCCGTGAAGGAGGGCAATGACTGATGATCGCACGAATTCACAGGGGCAAAGGTGAAAGATATGATGATTATGAAGTTGAAATAACAAGTTCTATTACAGTACTGGACCTGCTCTTCCTGATCCAGGAAAATATTGACCAAAGTCTTGCCTTTCGTTATTCCTGCCGCGGCGCAATTTGTGGAAGTTGTGCAGTTTTGGCCAATGGAAAACCGGTGCTTGCTTGTAAAACCCCCGTAGCAAGGATTACTGAACAAAAAAACAGCGACCAGGTTTCACTGGACACTAAAACGGGCCAGCCTGAGGGAGGTATTCTTCTCGAACCTATCCCAAAACTGCCGGTTATCAGGGATTTGATTGTCGATTATGATCCATTTTTCGAAGAGTACAGAAAACTGGAGCCGGTTCTAAACGTAGAAAATGTTCACCCTGAAAAAGAGTACCTCGTAGGAAAAGATGAAAGCATGGAGATGGAAAAATATACAAACTGCATTCTCTGCGCGCTGTGCTGGAGCGCTTGCCCGGTTATTAGCGAGGTTGATGGTTATCCCGGCCCGGCTGCCCTGGCAAAGTTGTTTCGCTTTTACCTCGACCCGAGAGAACCGGGCGGCATAAAAAGATTATATCTTGCTGATCATGAAACAGGTTGGTGGGCATGCGATTTTTACACGAACTGTAAGATGGTCTGCCCGAGAGGAGTTCCACCAAATGTAGCGATAGGCAGGGCAAGGAAACTCCTGAAAGATGAGGAGGATGAAGGATGAGAATAGAGCAGGACTCGCTGGGTCCGGTCGAAGTACCGGAAAATGTTTACTATGGAGCACAAACTCAAAGGGCTGTCAAAAATTTTAAGGCCAGTGGAAAAACCTTTCCACCTGATTTTATTGAAGCTTACCTGTTGATAAAAAAGGCCTGTGCCATGGCAAACGCCAGTTGTGGAAAACTTGATGCTGATCGGAAAGACATTATTATCTCGGCCTGTGAGCGTGCAGAAAATCTTTTTGATCAATTTGTAGTAGATATTTTTCAGGCAGGGGCTGGCACTTCTTTCAACATGAATGTCAATGAAGTTGTCGCCAACCTGGCTGCGGAATTAGCTGGAAAGAAAAAGGGTGATTACAGCTATATTCACCCCAATGATCATGTAAACATGTCCCAGTCGACAAATGATACTTTTCCGACTGCTTCACACATAGCCGTGATCTGGAAAGCTGAGGTGCTTATTAAAATACTGCGTGACCTGGCGAAAGCATTTAAAGTGAAGGGCAGTGAGTTTTCTGAAGTGGAGAAATCTGGCAGAACGCACCTGATGGACGCAACTCCTGTTACGGTAGGCCATGAGTTTAGCGCTTATGCCTTTTCCCTGGAACGTTGCGCAGAGCTGCTTAAGGCAGGTAGGGAAATCCTGCTTGAAGTGCCCCTTGGTTCAACTGCAACCGGCAGGGGTGATAATACACCTGAAGGGTTTACAGAACTGGCTTTAGGATACCTTTCAGAGCTTTCAGTTATGCCGCTTCGAAAACCTGTTGATTCTTTCGAACCTTTGCAGAGCAGAATCGGGCTTTCTGTTTACTCAGGCTATCTTAACGTACTGGCCAGGGAACTTAACCGGATCGCAAACGATTTAAGGCTGCTTAACTCAGGGCCCACTGCGGGGCTGGCAGAAATTGCGCTTCCTGCCGTTCAGCCAGGTTCATCGATCATGCCCGGAAAAGTTAACCCTGTTATGGCAGAATGCCTGAACATGGTTTGTTTCAAAATAATTGGCAATCACACAACCGTTTCTGAAGCATCACAGGCCGGTCAACTGGAGCTGAATGTTATGACTCCTGTTATGACTTCCAGTATCCTGGAGTCTTTAGAGCTATTAATCAACTACCTGCCTGATTTTCAAAAGCGCTGTGTTGAAGGCATAAGTGTGAATAGAAAAAGATGCAGGGAACTGATCTTATTAAACCCTTCTCTGGCCACCCTGCTTTCAACCGAGATAGGATATGACCGGGCGGCAAAACTGGCCCTGGAATCTATGGAAAAAGAAATCCCTGTCCCCGAGTTAGCTGTTGAGAAGGGGCTAATTACAAAGCAGAAAGCGGCAGTGATATTTAAAAAATATCTAGAGCAATGAACCTTAGTTAGAGATGCTCCTCCATTATTTCTTTTATCGCCAGTGGGTTTAGATCCTCTTCCACCAGCGGTTGGTCTAATGAGCCGAGCAAGGCTTCTCTAAAACCCGGGCGGTCATCGCTGTTGTCATAAAAGATTCCCGTAGGTATATTTTCTCCCCACTCCTGGGATAACCTGAAGGCTTCCTCCAGGTTGCCCGGATCATGCCCTTCATCATTGATATCATAGACCCTGTCCTTAAACCATTTGAAGGTGTTTATTTTATTAAAACTGGGACAGGGCTGCAAAATATCAATAAAGGCAAAGCCAGGTTTTTGGATCGCTTTTTCCAAGATCCTGCCCAGCTGTTTTTTGTCTCCGGAGAATGATCTGGCCACAAGGGCGGTTTTTAAGCCAAGGGCAAGCTGAATGGGGTTTAAACCGGCCAGCGGGTTGCCATTTGGAGTTGTAGGAGTTTGGGTTCCCTGCCCACTGGTTGGGGAAGCCTGCCCCTTTGTTAAACCGTATACCATGTTGTTGTGTACCAGGTAAGTTACATCTACATTGCGGCGGGCAGCATGAATTAAATGGTTGCCTCCTTCAGCATACCCGTCGCCATCTCCTCCCACGGCAATAACCTTTAACCTGTGATCGGCCAGGCTTGCCCCGGTAGCTACAGGCAGTATTCGCCCATGCAGGACATGCATTGTGTTCACCCTGAAGTGTTGGGGCATCTTACCTGCCTGCCCTATGCCGGAGACTACTAAAACCTCGTGGGGAGAAAACCCCATTCCGGCTAATGTATTTATAAAAACCTCCATTATGGCAAAATTGCCACATCCGGGGCACCATGTATTTTCGCGGTCCAGGTTATAAGCTTTTTTATCTACTGCCATGGGAACACCCCTCCTTGTTCTAACTCTGCTAACACGTAGTCGGCGTTCATCGGTCGCCCGTCATATTTTAGTATGGCATACTCAGGCTGCAGTCCGGTTTCAATTCTTAGCAGCCGGCCGAGCTGTCCTGTAGCATTCATCTCCACAGTAACTACCCGGTTTGCCTGTTTGAACAGATCCTGAATCTGGTCATTTGGTAAAGGCCACAGCTGAGGCAGGTAAGCAGCCTGCAGTTTTTCACCTTTTGCATTCGCTAGATCCACAGCTTCCCGGCAAGCTCCGTAGGACGAGCCCCAGGTGAGCAGCAACGTTTCCGGATTTTGTTTACCGTAGATTTCAGGAGTTTTTACGTCATCGGCCATCCGGTTAAGTTTTCTTATTCTTTTATCAACCATTTTAGTATGTATTTCCGGGTTTTCTGTTGAATAACCGCTTTCTAAATGTTCATTTCCGGTAATTACGACACATTGTTTTACTTGCCCGGGAAAGGCCCGCGGTGAGATTCCGGAATCTGTAATTTGATACCTGTTGTATTCTGTTAACTCGCCCTGCTCAGCTTCATTCAGTAAATTGCCACGATCAATTGTCACGGCATTTAAGTCAAAGGGTTTAACTGTATATGATGAATCTGCAAGATGTTGATCGCTTAGTATGATTACCGGGACCTGGTATTTTTCAGCAATGTTGAAAGCGTGTGCCGTAATCCAGAAAGCGTCTTCGGCAGTAGCGGGAGCAAAAACAGCCCGGGGAAATTCACCGTTTCCGGCATGTATGCTGAAGAGCAGCTCTCCCTGTTCGGTTCGGGTAGCCATTCCTGTGGCCGGTCCGGGGCGCTGCCCCAGTAGAATTACTAAGGGTGTTTCAGATATGCCGGCATAAGAAAGCCCTTCCACCATCAGTGAAAAACCGCTTCCCGAAGTGCCTACCATGGAACGCAGGCCTGTATTTGCTGCGCCAATAGACATGTTAATTGCTGCTATCTCATCTTCGGCCTGTTCGAAAGCAAGCGGTAAGCGCCCGGCCTGGCGAGCTATATATTGCATTACTCCGCTGGCCGGGGTCATGGGATAAGAGCTCATGAACCGGCAGCCGGCCGCTAGAGCACCCAGGGCAGTTGCTTCATTGCCGGTCATCACCATGCTGTTTCTACTGTTTCCATTATTTGCGCCTTTTATATTACAGGTGCATCTACCAGAAAAGTTTTCTGCAGCATAATCACTCCCGGCTCGCGCTGCTTTTATATTGGCTTCTACTATTTTATTGCCCTTACCTTGAAACAGTTTGCTCAATACACTATAAAGGATTTCGGGATTTCCGCCCATTATCTGCCATGCTGCCCCTGCTGCCACCGTGTTTCCCATTACGGTTTTCCCGCCATGTTTTTTGCCCAGTTCAGCCATTGGCAGGGCCAGCGAATTTGGAACATTATTTTCAGGATCTATTTTTTCCTGGTCGAATATAATTACGCCATCTGCTTTCATTTCATTTTCATGTAAGTCCAGTGATGCTTTATCTAAGGCTATCAGCAGTTCTAGTTTGCTACTAAATGAATAGAGAGGGAAAGAAGCAATGCGGATCTGGTAAAAGTTATGGCCTCCCCGTACCCGTGAATAATAATCCTGGTATGCATAAAGGTGAAGCCCCTGTTCGGCAAATGCTTTACACAGGATATCACCAATAGTGTTAATTCCCTGCCCCGCTTCACCGCCAATTTTCAGTGAATAATCCAAATCAGCCAATTTCCTGTCACCACCTTTTCTTTAGATAAACTGCAAAATAATTTTTGTCATCAGTCTACCAATATATTAATATTGTAATAACAACTTTAACTTTACGTCAAATAGGAGACATTAAACCAGAACAAGCTTTACCGGAAAAAGAACAATTACTTTGACAATCAAGATTACTATATTCTGCGTTTTGGAATGCTTTCTTAGCCTTGGGAAGGACACTGTTTTAATTACTTCTATGATGCTAAAGGAGAAATGCAGATGATTGATAAAAGAACCAGGGGATTTGCAAGTCCTGGAAAGTATATCCAGGGGCCGGGTGAAATTAACAGGCTAGAAAAATATACTTCGAAGTATGGGAAAAATTTAGCAGTTCTTATTGATTGCTTCTTGTATGAAGAGTTGAAAGCGCGGTTGATAGACCAGTATGCAGCAGGTTCTGTTGTGAAATTTGTTCAATTTGGAGGAGAATGTTCCATTAGAGAGATCAAGCATTTTAAAGCTGAAGCCGAAGCTATTGCAGCTGATATGATTGTTGGTATAGGAGGAGGGAAAACCCTCGATACGGCTAAAGCAGTCGCTAATCAGCTCTCAATACCTGTAATAATCGTGCCGACAGCTGCTTCTACAGATGCGCCAACTAGTGCCAT
>SLQM01000179.1 GCA_007131435.1 Syntrophomonadaceae bacterium | reverse complement strand
TTGTGGAGTAATATACAAGGTAAGATACTATGCCGATAAAAAGCCTGGGGAAAATAGACACCAATGGGTCGGCAAAAAATGGCGCACCGGGCTGCAAAAAGCTGAATAGGCCAAAGATTATGCCTGTTATTAAGCCCACTACCGGCCCTTCTAAAACCCCCCCAAGGATGACCGGAATATGCATTATTGTTGCGTGACCGGCAGGAGTGGGAACGGGGATGAAACCGAGGCGTGTTACACCGAGTAGAATAGAAATTGCTCCTAAGATACCTGAAATGACTATTTTGCGGACTGATAAGTTCATTTTGATCCTTCCCCCTGTTTCTGTTGCTGTAATTAACCACGATTACATTCTACAAGCGCACCTCTTTATCCTTCACGTTTAATTTATTTAGAAAAAACTGTTAAGACCAGAAGGAATAGCTGTTCCAGTTAGAGAATTAGCATAATCAATTAAAGGAAGAATTAGCAAAGGGGCCGGGAGAGAAGATGCATTTCAATATTAAATTATTATTCCTTATGCTGCTCATAAGCCTTGTTTTTATTACCGCCTGTGAAGAGCCGGAGCAACCTCCTGCCAGCAGTTCGGTTGGCGGCAGTTTGCTTGTATTCGGACGTGAAATAAATGAAGATCACGAGGTGCTGGATCAGGATGTCCGTTTTGGGGCGGGAGAAGAATTCTATTTTTATTTTCATAACAACATGCCATTTGACACTGAAGAGGTTGAAGTCAGGTTGATTAATAATAGTAATGACGAGGTGCTAGCTGAAAGCAGCTATGAAGTTCATCCTGATGCAAAAACCATAACTGATAAAATCTGGTTTGGTGGCCCGGGCAGGTTCTCAATCCTTGTTCAGGTGGGTGATCAGGTTAGGGCAGTGCGTGAAGTGATTATTGAGTAATGAATAAAAGCGCAGTTTACTATATAAAAGCCGGGCAATCAATCCGGTTTTTTTATTAAAGGCAGGAAAAATTGCTCACCCGTCGAATAATCAGGAAGATATTCTAGCCGGTAAGATGCCGGCAAATTATTTTTGGAGGCCTGAATAGTTATGTCTTTTAAGGTGCGTTTAGCGCTTGTATCCCTAATTGTCCTGATCATGTTTATACTGCATAACAGTTTCTGGCTTTGGGATTTGGATGATCGTGTCCCCCTGCTTTTTGGCTTCATGCCTTTTGCTTTTTCTTTTTACGTTGGCTATAGTATTTTAGCTTTAATAGCCATGCGCATAATTATCAGGCTTGCCTGGCCCGATCCTCCTGCCGAGGTTCTTGAACCTCATAGAGGGGAGGGGCATTTAGAGTAATGTCGAACACTCTAGGCATTGGAGTTGTTTTGCTATATTTTACCGTTTTGGTTGGTATCGGTATTTACGGGGCTAAGGTTAGCCTGAAAACCAGGGAAGATTATTTTCTTGCCAGCCGCGGGTTGGGCAGTATCGCTGTATTTATGGCCCTTTTTGCCAGCAATATAACCGCTTTTACGATCATCGGCCATGCAGGCTTTGCTTATGGAACCGGATACGGCGCGTATGGCTATGTAATCGGGTGGAGCATTTTTATAACACCTTTTACATACTACCTGGTGGGCTATCGTTCATGGTTGCTGGGAAAACGTTACGGTTATGCAACCCAGCCCCAGGTTTTTGGCGGAATATTTGACAGCAAACTGGTTGCCCTTATCTTCCTGGTTCTTTTGCTATACTATACTTTGCCTTACCTGGTAGTTTCAATTATTGGTGGAAGTCTCGCCTTTACTACTATTACGGACGGTGTTATTCCTTACTGGCTCTCTTCTTTGGTGATAATTGGTATATCGCTTGTTTATACCATACCTGCCGGGCTAAGAGGAACTGTATGGACTGATATATTCCAGGGAGCTATTTTTCTCACGGTGGCATGCCTGTTGTTGATGGCCCTAGCCAGGGCGCTCGGCGGTTTTTCAGCAATAACAGGCCAGATAATGGTAGAAAACCCTGCAATGCTTCAGAGAAGCCTTTCACCCGGGATCGCGCCAATAAACTGGTTTAGCTTTGCTTTTGTTAATTCAATTGCTGTTATAGTTTTCCCCCAGATGTTTACCCGTATACTGGCTGCTCGCAGCAGCAGTAACTTAAAGCGGGTAAGCCTTTATTATCCTTTAGCTCTTGCTGCTATTTTTGGTGTATCCACACTTTTGGGAGTATGGGGTTCAGTAGCTATCCCCGGTTTGGAAGGAAAAGATGCTGATAATATAGTCCCCATGTTAATCCATCAATTTCTTTCACCTGTCTGGATGATCTTAGGCCTTGTAGTCATACTGGCAATAGTTAAATCCTCCATAGATTCGCAACTGCTTTCAGTTACGCACCTGGTCACCGATGATTTGCTTCCCCGTTTTAAACGTTTCACTTCGGAAACAGCAGTTTTCTGGGGTAGAATCCTCCTGGTAGTGTTTGCAGCAGCAGCTTATTACATAGCCCTTGTTCGGCCGGCCGCCATTCTAAGTATAGCAGCGTTTGCTTTTTCTGGTTTTTCTGTTATGCTGCCCGTTATGATCGGGGCACTTTACTGGCCTAGGGCCAACAAATATGGTGCATGTGCAGCGCTAATATTTCCTGCAATAATGCTTCATTTGTGGTATCTTGAAATATTGCCAAAATGGACTACTTTTGGCTTTATGCCCGTTTTCCCGGCCTTTATCCTGGCTATATTGACCCTCGTGGTTGTTTCTTACCTTTCACCTGCCCCATCTCAGGAGCAGAAAGAGAAAACCTTTGGCATTTTTGATAAAGTATTTACAGGAGGTGGCAATTAAGTAAAACTGTAACAGCAATCCAGCATAAATTGCAGCACTAAATGGAGTAATGAATTTGATAAATGAACTGGTAAAACGATCCCTTGTTATTATAACCGCTGCCTATGTATCAGGTATTATAATTGGCCGCATCTTAATTGAAGATCTGAGAATTATAATCTTGTTTGCAGGGATTATCCTCTTTTTGTTTGCTGTTGGCATTAGTTACAGAAGCATTTCTTTATACAAGATCACTTTAATAATATTGACGGCAGCCGCAGGTGCGGCTGCTTATTATTATGCGGTAATGCCTGCAGGTGAGAACCTGCTTAGTTATGCTGGCAGCCCTGTATACCTGGAAGGTACAATAATCGAAGAGCCTGTACTGCATGATGATCATGCAGTTTATCATTTACGCCTTGAAATGTTGGAAACAGCAGGCGCAAAGCTTAGCATAAAGGGCAACCTGCTTGTCAAAATATATGGGGAAAAAAATGAGAGCTACTGGTTTGGTGAACGCCTTGGGATTCGGGGTACAATTGAAAGCCCACGCAGTCAACGTAATCCGGGAGGCTTTGATTATAATTTTTACCTGCGCAGCCAGGGCATTGATGCATTAATTTATCCTGCACCTTCCTCGGTCAACTCGCTTGGAGAAGGTCATACAGGATTTGCCCGGGGAGCGGCGATAAAGCTGCGTTCGAAGATGACAGATCAAATTATAGAGAATTTGCCTTCACCATCTGCCGAGCTTTTAGCAGCCATTCTATTTGGACAGCGACATTATCTGCCGGCAGAGGTAGAGGACAACTTTAGAAGAGCCGGGGCAGGGCACCTGATGGCAGTCTCCGGTTTGCATGTCGGTCTTGTAGCTGCTCTAATCCTTGGCACCTGCAGGCTGCTTAACCTGAAGGGCGCTATACCGGCTATAGCAGCAATTTTGTGCATATTTTTTTATGCATACCTGACAGGGATGCGCCCTTCATCCCTGCGTGCAGCTTTAATGATTTCCACAGTACTTATTGCTTTACTCATGGAGCGTGAACAGGATCTTCCAAATGCAATATCTTTTGCCGCGCTGATAACACTTTTTATCAATCCGCTCTTACTATTTTCTATCGGTTTTCAACTTTCCTATGCCGCAACGCTGGCCATTATATATATCCGTAAGCCGCTTGAAGAAATTTTGTCAGCCGCACACTTTCCGGGGATTTTGATATCCCCGGTGGCAGTTACTACAGCTGCGCAGATTGGAGTTATTCCTATTTCTATTTACTATTTTCATCATTTACCAGTGGCAGGCCTCATATTTAACCTGCTTTTGCTGCCGGTAATCGCCCTGGTTGTTGGTTTGGGCCTATCGGGCGCTATAATCAGTCTTGTTTTTTCACTTCCTGGCTCAATTTTGCTCTGGGCTTCCAGGCCCTTGCTGGAATTTATGTTATATCTTACAGGAATAAGCAGTATGCCCTGGTTATATATGACTGTTATTCCCCCAAAAACACTCTCCATTGTTGCCATGTATATCTTCATTTCCATTTTTCTGATTTTTTATTATCGCCGGGGTAATGAAAAAAATAAAAAAAGCCTTTGCCTGCTCGCAAAACAAGTTGATGGGCTAAGAGCTATGAGAAATTTATTAAATAAAAGGCTTGTATTCTTTATATCGCTTTGCCTTGTTTTACTAGCTGTTTTTTTTATTTTTCCCCAGGATAGTGATAAACTGCTGACCGTCACATTTTTAGACGTTGGCCAGGGTGCGGCAGCAGTTATTGAAACACCCTGTAACCTGGTGATTATGGTTGATGCCGGCGGCAGGCCTGCTTTCAGGGGAGATCCAGGTGTTGTGGGCGAGAAGGTAATTTTACCTTTCTTGCGCTATAAGGGAATTAAACAAGTTGATATGGCTGTTATCACCCATCCACATGAAGACCACTTTGGGGGTTTTATTCCTCTTGTAGATCAAATACCCATAGAAAAGGTGCTCATATCTCCCGTAGAAGGCGGTTCTGTGCATTATCAAGATCTTTTAAGCCGCCTTGAACTTGCCGGATCTGGAATAATAAAGGCGAACAGGGGCGACCTTTGGCACTGCGGAAGCGATCTTAAGTTAAAGGTTATTGGTCCTCCTGAAAAGCTTTTCAGGGGAACCAGCAGTGATTTAAACAATAATTCTATTGTCTTCATTTTAGTTTACAAGAACGTGAGGATGCTCTTTACAGGCGATATAGAAGATCCGGCTGTTAAAGAACTGCTTGGGGGAGGTGAAGATCTCAGAGCAAACCTGCTGTTGGTACCTCACCACGGCGGTTACCTTGAGGCTATGGCCGGGCTGGTTGATCGTGTTCAACCTGCTTTAGCTGTAATCCAGGTAGGGTCAAACTCGTTTGGTCATCCTCACCCTTTTGTATTAAAGTCTTTGGATAAAGCAGGTATACCGGTTTACCGAAACGATCTCCACGGTGCAGTGACTGTGGAAACGGATGGTAACGATATCAGGGTTTTTGTTGTAGATTCACCCCTTGTTTCCAGTTTTTAAGCAGGCGCTGTGAAAGGAAACTGCAGGTCAGTGTAGAATATATGCCTGGTGGCTTTAATGGGGAGGCAGGAGAAAATTAGCTTGGAAGCGGAAAAAGTAAAAGAG
>SLQM01000009.1 GCA_007131435.1 Syntrophomonadaceae bacterium | reverse complement strand
CCTCAGCTCAGAATTTGACCCGAAAATCAGGTCAACGCGGGTGCCGGTCCATTTCAGCTCTCCTGTTTTGCGATCTCGCCCTTCGAATAACTCACCATCTTCATCTTTTACCTGCCATGTAGTGTTCATGTCGAGCAGGTTGACAAAGAAATCGTTGGTCAGACTTTCAGGGTTAATGGTGAATACACCGTGCTGAGACTTGTTGTAGTTTGCGTTTAGAACCCGCATTCCGCCAACCAGGACAGTCATTTCGGGGGCGGTCAGGCCCAGCAGCTGGGCGCGGTCAAGCAGCACCTCTTCCCCGCCCACGGCATATTTAGCCTTGCTGAAGTTGCGAAAACCATCTGCTTTCGGTTCAAGAACAGAAAAAGATATTACATCGGTTTGCTCCTGGGTGGCATCTGTCCGCCCCGGGGCGAAAGGCACAGTTAAATCAAAACCGGCATTCTTTGCCGCCTTCTCAATGCCCGCGCAGCCTGCCATGACAACCAGGTCGGCAAGGGAAATCTTTTTGCTGCCCGACTGTTCACTGTTAAATTCGTCTCTGATCTTTTCAAGGGTTTGTAAAACTTTTTCCAGCTGCTCAGGCTGGTTAACCTGCCAGTTTTTCTGCGGATCAAGACGGATTCGTGCGCCGTTGGCGCCGCCGCGCTTGTCGGAACCCCTGAAGGTGGAAGCCGAAGCCCATGCTGTAGATACCAGTTCAGGAATTGATAAGCCCGACTCAAGGATCTTACTTTTCAGGTTCTCCACATCTTTTTCATCAACCAGTTCATGGTCTACTGCGGGTACTGGATCTTGCCAGATCAGCTCTTCTTCCGGCACTTCTGGTCCCAGGTAGCGCGAAATTGGGCCCATGTCGCGGTGGGTAAGCTTGAACCAGGCGCGGGCAAAGGCATCAGCAAACTGGTCCGGGTTTTCAAGGAACCGCTTGGCGATCGGCCTGTAAATGGGATCCATTTTCAGCGAAAGGTCTGCAGTAGTCATGATGGTAGTAACTTTTTTTGAGGGGTCATGGGCAGCAGGCGCCAGGTCTGCATCATCAGGATCCACCGGCACCCACTGCCAGGCGCCGGCAGGGCTTTTAACTAGGTTCCAGTCATATTTAAAGAGCACTTCAAGGTAGCTGTTGTCCCATTTTACGGGGTTTGGAGTCCATGCCCCTTCAATACCGCTGGTGATCGTGTCATCGCCCTTGCCGCTGCCATAACTGTTTTTCCAGCCGAGGCCCTGTTCCTCAATTGGCGCGCCCTCGGGTTCCGGGCCCAAATGGGAATCCACGGCAGCGCCATGGCACTTGCCAAAGGTGTGGCCCCCGGCAATCAGGGCTACTGTCTCTTCATCGTTCATCGCCATGCGGGCAAAAGTTTCGCGCACATCTATTCCCGATGCGAGAACATTGGGCTCCCCGTTCGGCCCCTCGGGGTTAACGTAAATGAGGCCCATCTGCACGGCGGCCAGGGGATTTTCAAGATCCCGGTCGCCGCTATAGCGCTCATCTCCCAGCCATTCATCTTCGGAACCCCAGTAGATATCTTCTTCAGGTTCCCAGACATCCTCACGGCCCCCGGCAAAGCCGAAAGTTTTAAAGCCCATTGACTCAAGGGATACATTCCCGGCCAGGATCATCAGGTCGGCCCAGGAGATCTTTTTGCCGTATTTCTGCTTGATCGGCCACAGTAAACGTCGGGCTTTATCAAGGTTGGCGTTATCGGGCCAACTATTTAGGGGAGCCAGCCTCTGGCTTCCAGAACCTGCCCCTCCCCGGCCATCGCCCATCCGGTAGGTGCCGGCGCTGTGCCAGGCCATCCTGATGAACAGTCCTCCGTAGTGACCATAATCGGCGGGCCACCAATCCTGCGAATCGGTCATCAGGTCATGGAGGTCTTTTTTAACAGCATCTAAATCTAGCTTTTTAAATTCTTCAGCATAGTTGAAGTCTCTGCCCATGGGGTTACTTAACTCCGAGTGCTGGTGAAGAATTTTCAGGTTTAACCTGTCAGGCCACCAATCTCTGTTCGAAGCACCAGCACGTGTGGTAGCGCTTTTTGTTTTACCAGTTACCGGGCACTTATTCTCTTCACTCATAAAACATTCTCCTTTCGGTTATTTTTGCCTTGATTTATATTTAAAAGGCATTTAGGGCAAACACCTTTAAAATATACATTTTTATCAATCACTTTAAACCCCTTTAACTCTTCAGTGGCAAAAGAATCAATATTGATCTTGAAATTGAAGATAGCCCCGCATGTTTCGCATTTAAAATGCCCGTGGCTTTCAGTGATTATGTCATAGCGGGTTTCGTTGTCTTCAATATTTAATACTCTAACCAGTCCGGATTGGATGAAAGTATTTAATGTGTTGTATATAGTAGATTTTGACAGGGTGGGTATTTCGCCCTGCAGGCCTGTGAATATCTGATCTGCCGTAGGGTGAAACTGGTTTTTGATCAGGTACTCGAGTACTTTAATTCTCTGGTAAGATGGGCGGATATTTCTCTTGCTTAACTCCGCTGATAGATTTTTTGCTTGAAGGTCCATGCGCCAGCTCTCTTACAATTTTTTTAAAAGTCGGCATTTATAACAAGTTTAAACTTGTAATGATTATTATATTTACATTACACCACCAGGCGCTGTATGTCAATTGTAAATTATCATGGTTAATGATCTTAAGCAATTTATTTATAGTATAGTATTATTAGAATACTTGATCGAAGGGGTTTTTATTATTCACGAACTTGCTGTTACGGAAGAGCTTTTAAAGCTGGTTTTAAAATACGCCGAGGAGAATAAAGCACAGCGGGTGATCAGCATCAACCTGCAGGTGGGCGAACTGCGCGACTTTACGGAAGAGTGGATGCAGCGCTATTTTGATTACCTCAGCCGGGGAACCATCGCCGAGGGAGGAAAAATTGTGCTGAAAACTATTCCGGTAACAATGGAATGTGTGGAATGCCAGGCCAACTTCGGGGCAGATTTAAAACAGGCTGAAATTAGCTGCCCAGGCTGCGGCAGCGCAAGCTGCAGGGTAATAGCAGGAAATGAATTTATAATCGAGAGCATTGGGGTGATCTGATGGATGAAATTCGATTAATTAATATCAAGGAAAGTATCCTGGCCGATAACCAGGGGCTGGCTGAACTGATCAGGACGGATCTGCACAGCAGGGGGATATTTATGCTGAACCTGATGGCATCCCCCGGGGCTGGAAAAACAAGTCTGATTATTGAAACCCTGCGCAGGATGAAAGACGAATATAGTTTTTCAGTGATTGAAGGAGATATTGAATCCCAGGTTGACTCTGAGAAAGTTGCAAAAGAGGGTGTTAGCGCTGTCCAACTGCGCACAGGCGGGGCCTGTCACCTGGATGCTTCCATGGTGAAGGCAGGGCTGGATAATGTTGAGCTGGACGCAGTTGATGCGGTAATCATTGAAAATATCGGCAATCTTGTCTGCCCGGCAGATTTTGACCTGGGAGAAAACCGGAAAGCAATGATCTTAAGTGTGCCCGAAGGCGATGACAAGGTATTAAAGTATCCACTCATGTTTTCTGTGTGCCATGCACTGGTGATCAATAAAATTGACTACCTGGAAATTTCCAACTTCAACCTGGAAGCGCTCGAAGCCAGGGTGCGCAGTTTAAATCCTGATATTTGCATATTCAAAACCTCTTGCACGACCGGGGAAGGCCTGGATGAATGGTGCAGCTGGCTCCGAAAAGAAATAGAAAGAGCTGCCCCTCCCGCTGTAGGCTAAGCAGCCCTTTATCACAAATACAATATTTCAAATCAGCTGTTTCTGACTTCCAGCATCTTCATCATCTGTTCAAAGCTGTTTTGCGGCAGCGGTCTGCGCTTCTCTTCCGGCTTTTCTTTCAGTTTTATTGCATCGTCCGGGCATTGTGTAATACAAACCCCGCATCCGATGCAGCGGTTTTCAAGGATTACAGCCGGGCCGTCTTCTGACATTTTAATTGCTTCCATGTGACAGCTGGGTAGGCAAATTTCACACTCCGTGCAGCTTTCTGCCTCAACCGCTGCAAAATTGTTGGAATAAACCAGTTCAGCAGGGTTCGGGTCTCTCTTGATCGAAGCCAGAACGCCGCAGCAATCACCACAGCAGTTACACATTCCACTGGGGTTTGCTGATGTGGCCGGTTGTGTAACCAGCCCGGCTTCCTGGGCTTTGGCTACAATGGCGATAGCTTCAACACTGTCAATCTCCCTGCCCATTCCGTTATCCAGGTAATACTGCCCCATGGAACCAAATAAAAAGCAGACTTCAAGCGGAGCGTCGCAGGATTTTTCCGCTACTTCCCTGCTCTTCCGGCAGATACAATCAGCCAGGACTATTTTCCCTGCATTTTTCAGGATTTCTGCAGCATCATCTAGAGATGCAACTCGATGCTCCGGCGGAATTGATGCGGCAACAGGAATGGTTCTTAAAAATGTCCCCTTGACAGCAATCATCGATTTATCCAGCCCTTCATTCAGGTATTGCTCGATCAATTCAGCCAGTTCAAGATCCATGCGCGGAAGCTGAAATTCAAAGATGCCATGGATAAATGCTGTTGCCCCGTACCTGACCTGCCTGTTTTTCCTTAAGCGGAAAAGCAGGCCCCTTGAGGCCATGTCCTCCAGCTTTTCTTCCAGTATATCTGCCCTTAGATTCAACCTGCCGGCAATGTCTGCCGGGCTTTCCAGTGAAGGACTGAGAGCCAGGAAAAGCTCAGCATCATCTTCGCTGAAGAGCTTTTTCAAAATCTTAATTTCAACCCCTGATTCTGTAGCGGGAAAACCCACTGCGTAGGTGTCAAGTCTTTCCTGCAGCTGGCGGTAAATGTCTGCGGTCATATTCTACCTCCCAATGTTATTTGACTCCGTTACCAAACTGTTGATAGTATATATGTAGTGCTTATAAATATATCACATTATAACATGGAGGTTTTAAGTTATGGGTCTATTATCCTGGTTGATTGTTGGAGCCGTTGCAGGATGGCTGGCAAGCATGGTTATAAAGGGCGGAGGCTTCGGATTGCTGGGAAACATCATCATAGGGATCATAGGAGCTGTTGTAGGAGGATGGCTTTCTACGCAGATATTCAACCTGCCCTACGCAGTTACAGGCTTAAATTTAGCCTCTATCCTTGTTGCAACAGGCGGCGCTGTTGTTGTTTTGTTTGTTTTAAGTCTATTAAAAAAATAATAAACTTTATGGACGAAGAGATAACAAACGCGAAAAGTGTAAGATATATATAGCCCGGTTCACCTAAGTGGCCGGGTTTTTGCTTCCCTTGCTTAATAGAAGTCGATTTGCTATAATACCTCTGCGAGGGCGTGTAGCTCAGTTGGGAGAGCACTTGGCTCGCATTCAAGAGGTCAGGGGTTCGAATCCCCTCACGTCCACCAGGTAAGGGTTTTCGGGCTTTTT
>SLQM01000100.1 GCA_007131435.1 Syntrophomonadaceae bacterium | reverse complement strand
TTAAAGCTATTTCATCTGAGCTCAGGGTTTCCCGGTCAAATTTACCCGATTCTTCAAGCTTTAAACCGGTCGCATCAAGCAGTTCCTGCAGGTCTTCAGCGCTGGCCCTGACGATTAAAGTGTCGCCCTCCTTAAATGTCCGGTGAGGAGACGGGGCAGGGAATTTTTGTTCGTCACGCTGATGGCCAATTACGGTGATATCTCCCTCTGTAGCCTGCTCCAGGTCGCGCAACCTTTTACCGGTAAGCGATGATTTTTCAGGTACCAGCAGTTCGGTAATGTAGCTATCGATTTCAAAAAGTTCCTCCCGTGACAGCTGGCCTTTTCGCCGGGGGATCAGTCTCCAGCCGACAAGCAGTATAAACAGCACTCCCGCAAAAGCAATACCGGCACCCACGGGAGCAAAATCAAACATCCGGAATGGAGTTCCGGCTGCTGTCTCTTCCCTGAAAATGGATATAATAATGTTCGGGGGGGTTCCAACCTGGGTGATTAAACCTCCCAGCAGGGAACTAAAAGCAAGGGGCATCAAGAATAGGGACGGCGAAACTTCACTTTTCCTGGCCATTCGAATCGCCACTGGCATAAAAAGGGCCAGTGCCCCAATATTATTCATGAAACCGGAGCATATTGTTACAGCAGTTACCAGCACTGCCAACTGGGCAATTGGATTTTCCCCGGCAAAATTCATCAGGCGGACAATGTAATCTACCATTCCGGAATTAAAAAGCGCCCGGCTGACTATCAGGACTGCTGCCACGGTGATAACTGCGGGGTGGCCAAATCCAGAAAAGGCATCTGCTGCCGGAACGAGACCGGATATTGTTACAAGCAGCAGGGCAAAAATCGCTACCAGGTCGTAGCGCCATTTGCCCCAGACAAAGAGAATTAAAACCAGGAAAAGAGTGGCAAAAATAAAGATTTGTTCAGCAGGCATTAAGGCTGCTCCTTTATAAAACCTATGTTAATAATTATTCGGCGCAAAAGGCTGCCAACCTTTATAGCGGCCAAACCATCATCACCAGGGGGACTGCAACAAGGATAACGAGCAGGGTAAGAGGCAGGCCCATTCGCCAGTAATCGCCAAAGTGATAGCCGCCGGGGCCCATGACCAGGGTGTTTGACTGGTGACCAATCGGTGTTAGGAATGCACATGATGCGCCAACTGCCACTATCATCAATAACGGATCAGGTGATACTGTAAGACCCTTAGCGATGCTGATGGCAATTGGGGCCATTAAGAGCGCTGCGGCTGCATTGTTAACCACGTTCGACAAAAGGGTTGTTATAAGCATCAACAGGGCAAGGGTGGCCCATGGCGCCATATTACCGGCAGCAGTATAAATTGCCACACCAATAGTTTGCGCCCCACCGGTTGTTTCCAGGGCATTACTGACAGGTATCATAGCCCCCAGGAGCACTATAACAGGCCAATCTATGCTTTCATACATTTCCCTGAGCGAAATAAACCCCGTTAATAATAATAGAACTGCAGCAGCCATAAAAGCTACCTGGATCGGCAAAAAACCGAAAGCAGTCAAAACCAGGGCTGAAGCAAAAATGCCAAGGCTGAGAAATACTTTTCTTGGCTGCCCTAATTTAATACCCCTTTCAACCAGGGGCAGGCAGCCCAGCGAAGACATAACACTGCGCAGGACTTCTACCCTTCCCTGTAAAAGCAAAACGTCACCCGACCGGAATACAACCCGATCCGGGCGGGTTTTCAACTGGGCACCCTCCCTTGATATGCCGAGCAGGTTAATTCCATAAACAGAGCGCAGGTTGAGCGAACGGGCTGTCTGCTTCTCCAAAGCTGAATTAGCGGTAACCACCGCTTCAACGATACTGATTTCATCGGAGCTCAGGTCTTCAGCGCTGAGCTTCCTGGATGCAGTCAGTTCAAAACCGGTATTTTCAAGAAATTCTTTTAAGTCCTCGGCATTGGCCTTAATGATGATATGATCTCCCTCATTAAAAACCCGGTAAGGCGAAAAGAAGGGCAGCTTTTTCTTGTTGCGGACAAGACCGACAACTGTAACATCCCCTTCAGTAGCATAGCCAAGATCCAGAAGTCTTTTGCCGGCATACTTAGACCCTTCCGGAACATAAACCTCGGTCAGGTAGTTTTCAATTTTAAACAGGTCTTCAGGCGACATCCTGCCCTGGCGGCAGGGGATTAAATACCAGCCAACGGCAATTATGAATAATACTCCTGCCAGGGCTACACCGGCGCCAACCGGGGCAAAATCAAACATCCGGAATGGCTCGGCAGCGCCGGATTCAAGACGATAGAGGGAAATTATAATATTTGGTGGTGTTCCGATCTGGGTCATTAAGCCGCCAAGGAGCGAACCAAACGCCAGGGGCATCAGGAAAATAGAAGCAGACCGCTTACTTTTACGGGCCATCCTGATCGCCACCGGCATAAACAGGGCCAGCGCGCCAATGTTGTTCATGAATGCCGAACAAACAGTCACAGCCAAAACCAGGGTACCCAGCTGAAGTTGAAAATTTTGGTTGATACGGGCCATGATACGAACAAGGGAATCCACAATCCCGGCATTCATTAAGGCCCTGCTGATTATTAAAACTGCGGCGACCGTTATTACAGCCGGGTGGCTAAAACCGGAAAACGCTTTTTCACCAGGTATGATGCCGAGCAGGGTTAAGAATAAAAGGCCTACAAGGGCAACAATATCATAGCGCCAACGGCCCCACATAAAAAGGGCAAGAATTAGAATTAGAGTTATGAAAACCAGGTACTGCTGCAGCATAACTCCCGGGCACCCCCCGTATGCTTATTTTAAAGGAACCAGCTCGATAGAACCGTTCGAAGTGGCAATATTTATCTTACTGCCCCCGCCATTTATTGTGCCGATAAGCGATGTCTGTTCAATTTCGCCGGTTTCAATATTTAAACCGCTGTAAGAGACCGAGCCATTTGATGTTTTCGCAGCCAGGTCCGCTTCCAGCTCGGGCGCCAGGGAAAGGGTAATTGACCCATTGCTGGTCTTAATATCAAGATCTTCAGGCAGCCGGGGCAGTTCGGCATCGATATTACCGTTAGATGTCTGTAAGATACCGAGCCCCCGTACTCCGCTGATCTTAATATCCCCATTGCTGCTGCGCGCAGATACAGTACCATTAACCTCTACCGCAGTAATCGAGCCGTTTGAAGTTGTGAGCACTGCATTTCCGCTTAAATTTTCAACCTTTATATCACCGTTTGAACCCTCTGCGATTCCCAGGAAAACATTTTCAGGAAGCTTAACCTGGTAACTTACTGATACTTTTGCCTGCTGACTCGGGTGTTCCGTTCTGATAATCATCTCATCGGCAACTTCAATAAATATATCCACTTCATCCAGGGCTTCCTGGCCATGCATGCTTTCCTTGAAGGCATAAATCTCGACCTTATCTCCGTCCCAGCCAGTTACGGTAATATCGCCATTAGGGTTACTGATACTTACAGTTGTTCCTATCCTGACCGAATACGATTCTAAAAATTCCTCAGTCGTCCTTTCACCGCTGCATCCGCTAAGGAAGTTTATTAAAATCATTGTAAAAATAAAATAGAGCGCTGTTTTTTTGAATGACAGCATTTTTACCCACCCCCGGGAAGTTCACAGACAGGTTAGACCTGGCACTATAATATCCTGAAATAAAAAGATTGATCAATAGTTTCTCAAGATGCAAAGCAAAAATTTTTTTATCTCTTCCCCTTACGGTGGCTTTATTGTATAGTTATGCTTAGTTTATCGTTTTGGGAGAGAATTTTATAGTATGCTTCGTTATTTGCCTTACATGGCCGGTGTCGGTGTAGCCCTAACCTGGGGGATGTCTTTCATGTTCACCAAGGGGGCGCTTGACCATATACAACCTTTCCACCTGCTGGGCCTGCGCTTTGCCGCTGCGGTCCTGGCCATGGGCTTTTTAAGAATAACCGGGGTTATTAAGATTAATGTTAACCCTTCAGGTTACCTGAGACTGTTACCGCTGGCCATTTTTCAGCCCATTCTATATTTCTCCAGCGAAACGATGGGGGTTCTGCTGACATCTGCTTCGTACTCGGGGATGATGATCGCCATCATCCCGATATTCGTAGCAATACTTTCGGCCTTTATCCTCAAAGAGTACCCCAACCGCTTCCAGGTATTATTCATTATCGCCTCGGTTGTTGGAGTTATATTCATCATCTTCATGGATAACCGTTCCGTGGCCGGTGTCAACCCCCTGGGAACCCTGGCCCTGCTCGGCGCTGTTGCATCAGCGGCCTGTTATAATATAGCTTCGAGGAAGGCATCGGCCAACTTTTCACCGCTGCAGACAACCTGGGTAATGATGGTTGTGGGAGCTGTTACTTTTAATGCAATAGCGCTGGGAGAGCACCTCCATGCCGGGAGCATTAACCTTTACTTATACCCGCTGGCTGACATGTGGGGGCCCGTGCTTTACCTGGGCATAGTTTCTTCTGTAGGCGCTTTTTTCATGTATAACTATGTTTTAAGTAAAGTAACCGCTACCCAGGCTTCTGTTTTCGCCAACATGGTTACAGTTGTCGCCATATCGGCCGGGGTGATATTCCGAGGTGAAACAGTATTTTGGTACCAACTGGTCGGTACTGCCGCAATCCTTGCCGGGGTATGGGGGACCAATCGCTTTGCCCCGGCTCCGCAGGAATACCACGAACCGGGCGAAGGAACAGCTTCAGGGTAAAAAGTAATTCATTAATGCTGCTATGTAAATATAATAATCCAGCACTTCAGAAATAGCAGGGCTTTTATTCCGTTTGAATTGCCGGTTCTGGCACCTGTGACAAAGCTGCTTCCCTGGCACCGGTTATCCAGCGGTAGAAAAGCATAATTGTAACTATTGATGTTACTGCTTCCGCAAACACCGGAGTTACCCAGATCCCTATCTCACCCCAAAGTTGGGGAAAGATAAGCAGCCCAATTACAGTAAATAAAAGCCCGCGCGACAGGGCCACTATCAAGGAATTACCGGCCTTTTCCAGTGAGGTGAAAAACATCGACCCGATGATACCGACAGGCATAAAAAGCAGGGCCCAGCTAATATATCCAGCAGCCTGCATGGTCAGGTATGCTGTTTCGGGGTGATCGGGAATAAACAGGGCTATCATGGCGGCAGACTGGTTGCGCAGGACAACAAAAAAGACCAGCGCCAGCAGGGCAGAAGCAAGGACCAGGCGCTTTAAGATACCTTTTACCCTGGTAGTCAGGCCTGCTCCATGGTTGTAACTGAGGATCGGCTGCGAACCGATACTGATCCCAATAAAGACTACCGAACCAAACATCAAAAGATATTGAACCATGGCAAATGCAGCAACCCCGGCACTGCCGAGATAAACCAGGAGCACCCGGTTAAAAAGAAATGTTGTCAGACCCATGGCGATAGAATTAAGAAACTCTGATGACCCGTTGAT
>SLQM01000170.1 GCA_007131435.1 Syntrophomonadaceae bacterium | reverse complement strand
TGGATCTCAGATCCATGGATTCTTCTCTTCTGCACAATAAAATAAAGCAAATAGCTGGTGTTGCCAAACTATCAAAGGACGCTGACCAATTCAATTCAAAATGGAGAATCTATTATGAAAATCGAATAACTGAGCAAGGCACAGCTTTCTATAATTAATAAAAACAGCCAAAAATACCCACTCGCAACAGCTGAAAAGGACTATATTTTGGCTCTAGTATTACACATAATCTACAATACATCCCTAAAAGATAAACTAATCTTTAAGGGAGGCACAGCAATCCATCATCTCTATCTTGATCAACTAAGGTTTTCTGAAGACTTGGATTTCTCATCAATATCATCTGTTGGTGTACAAGGTATAGAGGAAGCTTTAAAACCCTATGATTTTTTAGAGGTGATAAGTTATCATGAGTCACAGTTTGCATTAAAGATAGAACGGATAAAATACTATGGGCCTTTAGAACAGCCTAATTCAATAAAAATAGATATTGATTTAACCCAGAAGTTGCTATTGCCCCCGGTTACAATGAAGTACAATAATTATTATAAAGTGCCTGTTTCAGTTAAAGCAATGGATATTGTGGAGATATGTGCAGAGAAACTTCGTGCAATTAATGAGAGGGCGAGATATAGAGATTTTTATGATTTAACCCTTGTGGTTCTAAACCATGATATAAACCCAGAAGATATTGTTGCAATTCTTCTAAACAAAGAGCTAAGAAAGCCGCTTAGCAAAAATGTAGTAATGGATAATTTGAAAATGGCGCTTATGTCTATGAAGTCAGGTGCGGAAACTATCTATTACAAGAAAAGCTTAAGCGATAAAGATATTCAGAGTACATTAAATCGGTTCCTTGACTATCTTTAAGTGCGCACTTGGTTTACTTTTTACAGGCCACTTACTTCGATCAGGTTTTTCAGGCTGCTTTGCCTGGCCCTGTATGGGCCAAACAGGGATGTTAATAGCATTGTCCATCGAAATGGCCTGTATGATAGAAGGTTTTCAACAGAAAATATGCTAAAAGGGATCGAGATACAGGTTGACAGGATCGTGGTTCATAAAGAGGGCTGCGAGAATGTACTGAGGATTGTCAGTGAGTTCATCGATGAATTGATAGTCTGGTGTGATCAGAGGTAACTATAGATAGGTCCTCACAAGAACAATACCAACTGTTACCGCTGTGGATATGCTGATAACCCGAAATTTTTTAAAATATCATTGCAATATTAAAAATACATGATAAACTTAAAATAAAGGAGATGATAAAATGTCATTGCTTATTGAGAGCTCCATGATTACCGGAAAGGGCCAGGTTCAGATACCGGCAAAAATAAGGCATGCGCTGGGGCTGAATATAGGTGATGAGGTGACTTTTAAGCTGGTTGGCGAAGACAAAGTTGAAATTGAATTTATAAAAAAACGTCCCCTGACTGAGTTTGCCGGTTCACTGACTAAACGCAAAGATTTCCCCGGCCTGGATGAAGAAGAAAAGTTTGCCAGGCAGCTTGTAGCGGAAAGGGCAGTTATAGATTATGAGTAAAAAAAGTGCCTGGCTTGATGCGAACATAATTCTGCGATTTTTACTTAAAGATCACCCGAAATACTTTGAAGCAGCATTTCACCTTTTTTCTGAGGCGGAAAAGGGTAAGATTATACTGTACTTGCATCCCTTAATTCTGGCAGAAGTTGTTTTGACCCTGCAGGGCTATTATGGTTATAGCAAGTCCGAAATTGCAGGTATTCTTGGCAGCATGATTGAATCAGAGGGATTGTTTTTAGAAGATATAGAGGTTGCAAGAAAGGCTTTTAAAGAGTATGCCAAAAATAATGTAGACTATATTGACGCCTACCTTGCTGCCTGTGCCGTTTTAAAAGGACCAGAAGTAATATACACTATGGACAAAAAACATTTTTCCCGCCTTGAAGGAGATATCCGGGTGGTGTAAACTTTATCGAAGCAATGCTGGAAGCTGAAAGGCTCAGCCATGAGCCGGTTATAAAACGATACTCTACTTTTAAGCAAGCTTTTGACGAGGTAATGGCTGATGAAGAGGTATGAGTTGGTTTTAACAAGCACAGGGACACATTCAGACTTATTTGGATTATGTAAGTATTGGTTAATTTAGGAACATAATAATTCTCATTGTGTCCCGAAATTATTGAAGGAGTTGCAGACTAAATCGATCACTTCTTCATTGGAAAGGCTGCTAGCACCATCACCGCTTTGCAGGCCGTAATTGCCAAAATCGGAATGGTTTAATCCCTCAACCTCTATAATTATTGCCCGTGAAGGCAGGTTTTGCTTGGCTTCCTCGTAATTATCCCTGTTGATGATTAAATCCTGATCGCCCATGATGGAGATAATTTTACCCCCGAAGGCGCTTAAATCCTTGTCGCTGTAAGAAGCAAATAAGAAAAGGCCTTCCACTTTTTCCATGTTCCCTGCTGTAAAACGTGCAGCGGAGATGCCGCCTAAAGAATGGCCGCCAACCCAGGCATCTTCGAGGTTGTAGTTATTTATGATGCGCGCTGCTGCATTGATGTCAAAGATTGCTGCATTGAAAGGGGCCTTGATCACGTATGCAGTTGTCTGCAGACATTCTGCCAAGTGCCCCATTTTATACAGGTATGATTCTGGTGCAACCAGCCCACCGGGGTAAAAAATAATCGCCGGGTGAGCAGGATTTATCACGGCAGGAGTAATAACAAAGACCCTGTTCTCCTCAATAATTTCCAGCGTATCTTTGGTCATAACTTCTAACAGGTAAGCTTCTTCTGCCTGGTAAGATTGAATCTGAACATAAGCGTAAAAAGCAACCAGGCCTAATAACAGGACTGCGCCTATTATAAGGGCTATTCTTTTGAGCTTTGAACGGAAAACAGGATTACCGGACTTGATTGTTGCTCATCTCCATTCCAGCCTGCTTGGCCATATTAATCAACTCTAAAACAGTATACCATACGTCATGGGGACGCTTTACGTCATGGGGACGCTTTGATTGACTCCCGAATTATTTATATTCTTTAATCTATTCTAAAACGCATTCAATTTCAGCTTTTTCTTTTCTCAGGTCATATTCCACCTGAATACCCAACCAGGAATAAGTACTGTTACCAAAAAATTTGCCAAATCTGAGAGCGGCATCTGCTGTTTATGTTTGACAGGTAATAAATAGCCATTGAAATGTTTAATATTCATGATATAACTTAAATATAGGAGATGGTGTAATGCCATATCCGTCTGTTGTTTAACAAGATAATTTTTTTGCAGGATAGTATAGGTATAATCGAGGGTAATATGAAAACTAAACTGGGCTTCACTAAAAAATTTCTGCTAATATTTTTTAGACTCCTGGCCATGACAATTCCTATCTGGGGTGTTATTCTTCTTGTTCTTCTTGGCCTGGTTTGGATCTTTGCCAGAATTGAAGGGATAAGTTTTATGACTTCTTTATACTTTGGCGCTATTACAGCCCTGACTATTGGCTATGGCGACATCACTCCTATAACCAATGCGGGTAAGGTTATTGCAGTGATAATGGGATTAATGGGTGTTTTAAATACGGGGATTATTGTAGCTATAGCTTTGCAGGCAGTTAGAGTAACCTATGAAGAAGTGATCGAACAAGCCAGGGAGCGTTTGGACCAATTAAAGAAAAAGCAGTAAATAATTATTGAAAGCGAGGCAGCAAACAATGTTTAGAAAGATGATCAGAAGCAAGCAGATAATTCCGGAGGACAATACTGTGGCAGTAATGATTAGAAACACCAATGGTGTCCTGGCCTGTCTTGGTGACGATGACTACCCCTATGCCGTGCCCCTGAACTATGTCTATGTAGATGGCAAAATCTATTTTCATTCAGCTAAAGCTGGTCACAAAATCGATGCTATTTTAAAGCATCCCAAGGTTTCTTTTGCCGTAATCGATGAAGATACAATTGTTAGTGAAGAATATACTTCCTATTTCCGCAGCGCCATCGCTTTTGGAAAAGCAAGAATTGTTGAAGGTGATGAATGGTTTACAGCTTTTAAGGTTTTGGTAGAAAAATATTCAGGAGATCGACCAGAAGACGAGAAGCAAAGTGAGATAGAGGGCTGTACACATTCTCATATTATAGCCATAGATGTCGAACATATGACAGGCAAGGTAGCAAGCGAGTATGTGGACTCTGAGTAATCCCGAAATCATTATTTAAGATTCAAGCTGAAAAACTCCTTAATGATGTCAGCAGTTTCACCTGGTTTTTCCATCGGGATAAGGTGCCCCGCTTCTTTGACCAGCTGATGGGTTCCATTTTGCATAAGGGAAGCCGCCTTTTCCAGGTTAATATAGCTGCGGTTTTCGGATATTTCACCTTCCAAAACAAGGGTGGGGGTAGATATCTTATCAAGCAGTGGCCACGGGTTATAGCTTAGCCCGCCCATAAAAAGGGCTGCTTCCCGCCTGGGCGAGCAAGTAAGGGTTAGGCCACCCGCTTCACCAGGTTTTAAACCGTACTTCAGATATAGCTCAAGTGCTTCGGTATCCCACTTTGCGAACAGAGGTTTTGACCTGAGGTATGCGAGAGCTTCATCCCTATCTGCCCAGCCGTTGCGCCTTCTTATTGATTTTGAGGCCAGGGGATGCTGTTCAATAGAAAGATCTGCCGAGTAGATTTGCTGGGGAAGATATATGGGTTCAATCATAACCGCCTTGTCAGCTTGTAAACCGTAGATGGCGCTGGCAAGGGTGATTACTGTCGCACCCATTGAATGACCGACCAGCAGCGGTTTTTCTATTTTTAGGGTTTTGCAGAGTTCACAAAGATCTTTTGCCAGGGACAGCCAGCTTACTCCGCCGCTTTCAGGTTCTTTATGCCTGTGATCACAGAAGTAAGGGGCGATTATTCTAGCTGAACGGTCAAATTTTTTGGCGATAGGGTGCCACAGCCAGGGTAAGAATCCAGTTGCGTGCAGCATGATTATGACAGGCCCGTCGCCCTCATAATCCAGGTACTCAATTCTTAAGCCGTTTAAGTCGGCATATTTTATTTCTGGCTGCAGTTCGGTCATCAAAACCTCTTTTTCATGGATAGTACCTTCAATGCCTTTTTTTATTCTACCACGTGCAGAAGTTCACCTGCTTTAATTTCTGATTTTTCGTGCTGAGGAGCAAGGGAATGGAGGAGAGGACGCTTTTGAATACAGGCTGGCCTATAATTATGCTAATCTAGATTATTGTAGTGTGGTAAAATGCATTATATAGCTTTGGCTTATATAATTGCCCGGCTATAAAGGAAAGAGAGAAATCTAAACGCATTATGACAAAGCGCTTACATTTGCCAATTATTGACCAGGACAAGATTGATAAGCTTCATGATGCCTCTTTGTATTTATTAGGTAAGGTGGGTATGAAAGTGCAGGGAAAAGATGTTACCCGCCTCTTGCTTGATTACGGTTGTCGTGAAGCCG
>SLQM01000216.1 GCA_007131435.1 Syntrophomonadaceae bacterium | reverse complement strand
TCACCCAAAAAGAAGATTACAAAACCGGCCGAAACAAGTCCACCAACGTAACCAAGGGCCCAGCCAAAGCCGGATATTTTACCGAGGTCTTCAGGCGGCCCCAGGTCGGTTAAAAAAGCGGCAATAAAGTTTTCTCCCACTGCATAGGCAAAATTTGAAACAATTAATAGCACTACCCCGAGCATAATATAGCCTGGTTCAACAAAATAAAGGGCGGCAGTTGATATTACAGTAAGGATATAGCTGTAAAAAAGAAATTTCTTTTTCGCCGCCGAAAAATCCATGATTGCGCCAAAAACCGGTCCGGTAATTACAACCAGCAGGTAACTGATCGCCAGAGCCACACTCCAGAGCAGGTTGCCCAACCGGTAACCCTGGTCAGCGTCACCAACAATTACCATTGTGAAAAGCACCGGGAATATTACCGTCGTTATCAACAGCGTATAACCCTGGTTGGCAAAATCGAACATGGCCCAGCCAAAAATCTCTTTTTTTGGTGCCCTTTCTTTTCTTTGCGGTTCTGCCATTTAATCAGCCTCTTTTCTGCGAAAAATTGATAAGTAATCGGTATTTTTCTAATTATACCTGAAAAGAATACCCCCGACTGCAATATATTATATTTTGTTGGTTAAATTGAAGTAAATAAAATGTAAAATATCAGTAAAGCTATTAAGCTTGTGATAAAATCTTTTCAGGTTTAAGTGGCCTGGTGTTACAATTGAGAATAATCAATGATATAAAGAGCAGGGAGACGGGTATAGAATGTTTTTTTTATACTTTGCAGCTTTAGCTGCCCTAGTGGCAATTGTAATTATAATTGTAAAACGCAGCAGTTCTAAAAGCCGCTTCGTTTACCCCCTCGAAGAAGTGCGCTCAAAACCTGCCCCGGAATATCCCGATCTGAGAATCGCCATAATCAGTGACACACATTACTATGATCGGAGACTTGGTGACCGCGGTCCGGCCTTCGAGGCTTACCTGCTTACCGATCGGAAATTAGTCAGGGAAAGCGCTGAACTGATAGAGCTGGCCATAGATGAAATCCTATCATCAGATGCAGAAATAGTACTAGTCCCGGGAGACCTAAGCAGTGAGGGAGAACTGCTCTCACATTCAGGCATGGCAAAGGCGCTTTCCCGTCTGAAGAATAAAGGGCTCCGCGTTTTTGTTATTCCCGGCAATCATGATATTAACATGATTCATGGAGCGGTCAGCTACAGGGGCGTTGAGACAGAACCTGCTGAAACAGTAAGCGACGAAGATTTTTCCGCCATTTACCGGGATTTTGGCTATGGTGAAGCCATTTACCGTCACGACCATTCTCTCAGTTATGCCGTCTCTATAACCGAAAAGATGTGGCTTGTAGCAATTGACACCTGCCGCTACCGGGATAATACTGCAGACCTTGACCAGGTGGGTAGCAGGTTGACCCAGTCTTTGATCGACTGGCTTGCCGCTATCTTTAAAGAAGCGGCAGATAAGGATATCGCAGTTATGTCCATGATTCACCACGGGATTGTAGAGCACTGGGCCGGACAGGGTAAACTGCACCCCGATTTTTTAGTTGAAGATTACGATAATTTTAATCATTTTCTTGCCCTGGCCGGAGTAAGGCTTGCCTTCAGCGGGCATTACCATTCCCAGGATATCGCCCTTGCAGATTATGGAAAAGAAGGCTTCATCTACGACATTGAAACCGGGTCACTGGTAACACCACCCTGCCCGCTCCGCTATGCAAATATAAAAGATAATAAAGTAGAAATCAGGTCCGTTAAACTGGTTGAAAAATTAAAACCGGGAAGTACATTTGCTGAAGAAGCTCAAGCTTTCATGCTGGAAACGCTGGAGTACGAAATAGTAAATACCTTAAGAAAATACCTTGTTAACGACCGGGATGCCCAGCTGCTGGCTGAATACGTGGCTGCCGCCTTTGCCGCTCACTCCAGGGGAGACGAAGACCCGGAATTGAAACCCGCTTTTGACCCGGGCCAGTTAAGCCTGTGGGGACGCTTTATTTACGCCCGCCAAAAAAAGATAATCGACAACCTCTGGGCCAACCCACCACCGGGCGATCTTAATGTTACCCTTGACTTGTCTTCACGGTAATCATCTGCGCATACATAAAATAACCAGGCATAATGGATCCCTTGAGAAATCTTCCTTTTTACCGGCTCTATGCCGGCTTAATGACCATCAGGGTCTGCCTTTCCTGCACGGTCTCGTTAAGTTTAGTACACACTTCTTCAATCTGCCCGTCAAAGGGAGCGATAACAGCGTTTTCCATTTTCATTGCTTCGATATTGGCCACTTCTTCACCCTTGCGAACAATATCGCCCACTTTTAAAGTGCTTCGATCCGGGTTCCCAATCCGCCAGAGATTGCCGTTGATGGGGGAACCAATTTCCCCCGGTTTTGAGGCTATGCGTAAAGGCTCGGTAGCTATTGCGCCTGTTTCGATGGTATAAACCTGGGTTTTGTTATTGACCTTCATCAAAACGTGAATAAAACCGCTGTATTCACTTCCAACCGACACCAGCTCAATACAGCAGGGCTTGCCCCAAAAATCGAACTCAACCTTGCTGCCCGGGCTTAAAAGACCTTTGCGCCATACCTCTGTAGGCAGGACCAGTGGTGCCTCACTGTATTTTTCCCTAAAACGGATATATTCAACCGAATCCTTTGGATGCATTAGGTAAAGGATAAACTCTTCTTCATTAGGTTCCCGTTCAATGGCGGCAGCCAGCTCTTTTCTCTGTATGTCAAGGTTTTCATCGCTCAGCAGTTCAAGGGGGGATAGTTCATTTCTACCCGAAATAGATTTTTCCCATTCGTCCCCGAATGCACTTTTATAGACCCACTCATCCGGCCACCCTACGGGCAATTTGCCATACTTGCCTAGTAATAAATTTTTAAAGTCACTTGATGCTCCTGAAAACAGGGTAAGCAGTTCATCCTGCTCTTCCATTTTCATCTTCCCAAAATCCTGATCTTTTTCTTCAATAAACTTCCTAAGCAGGCTAATGACATATACAATCCCGGCTTCACCTTTTTCTTTCATGTAACGATTAACAATGCTGCTGCAGGTGGACCAGGTAATTTGAGAGCCCGGTGTCACATCCAGGTACTTGATTATCTTGTTATAGAGTGACATCAAGGTTAAAATTTCCGGCATAAGTTGTAGGAAGTTACCCTGCTCAGCCTGTTCAAAAGAACTGGGGAAGGCACCACCTGGCATGCGATGTTTGATCACACAGTGATCGAAACCCCTGAAGGGCGATTCTGCCCATTCATACTGCCTGATCCAACTGCGCACTTTTTCCACCGCTGCTTCCGCTTCTTCCCGGTCAAGGTGAACCGGAATTCCTTCTTCTTCCAGGGCTGCCTGCAGACTCAAAATTGGTGCCTGCCCGTAGAAACGGGTCAGCGAATCCTCCTGGGCATCAAGTATTTTGGCCCCTGCCCTGGCTGCTGCCAACAGGGCAGGTATGGCCAACCCGTCAGTTGCATGCCGGTGGTATTGGATTATAAGGTCAGGGTATTTCTGCTTTATTGCATCTACCAGGCTGCTTATCCTGGCAGGGCTGCCTACTCCGGCCATATCCTTTATACAGAGTATAATCTCGTCTGTTCCTGAGCACAGGCTGACAATATCCCTGGTTACTTCTAAGTAATAATCATTCGTAGCCCAGTCAGCCTGCGTGAAGCAGATAGCCGGTTCGAAAAGACGTTGCCTGGCCATAACAATTTCTGCAACTGCCTTCATATTCCTGATGTCATTTAAAAATGAAAAACAGCGCCAGACATCAATATCCACATTAGAAACTACGTGCCTGATCACATTTGGCGCGTAAGGGCGGTAGCCCCACAGGTTCGTTTCCCGGATTAAAGTCTGCAGCATTACATCAGGCATTAATTTTCGCAGCAACGCAATTTCTTCAAATGGATCCTCTTTTCTATTCATGATTCCGACATGCCACCTGGCTCCACCATGACATTCAGCGCTGAAAAGACCCATCTTGTTGTAGTGGGAAGCAAGAGATTTAAGATCGTAAATCCGCAGGCGGTTTTTATAATCCGATTGCCCGGCATCGCGCATCGAGGTTGAAGTGAGACAGACACCTTTCAAGTTTCTGACCTGGTCCACAAGAACTTTGGGCGATAGCCCTGGCTTAAACCTATTTACTACAGTCATAAGCGATCCCTCAAATCCACTTTGGAGTTCCCAACGCTGATGCTTCCGCAACATAACGGGCAATCTTTAAAATTTCATCTTCACTATCTTTTTCCTTAAACATGGATACAAGCTCTTCCATATTTTCTTCAATAAACCGGGTAGAATATTCTCCGGCAATAAATTTTGGATGTCGGATAATACTGAGCAGCAGGGGAGCAAGTGTTTTAACCCCTTCGATGCGCAGGTTTTTACTGATTGAGCGGTCCATCACCCTGATTGCAGCCTCACGATCTGCACCGGTAGCTTTAATAAGCATGATCAGTGAATCGTAATAGGGCGGTATTTCTGCTCCTTCATAATAGCCCGGTGAAATTCGTACAGCAGGGCCCTGGGGTGAGAAAAGCCTGGTCAGGGGGCCATAAGACGGGCTGAAGGTGACGGGATCTTCGGCATTCAGTCGGGCTTCCAGGGCCCACCGGTTGGGATGGACCTGTGACTGACTGAAGGGCAGCGGCTTGCCTTCGGAAATGTCGATCATCAAGGCGATAATATCTAAACCGGTCAGCAGTTCGGTAGTACCGTGCTCCACCTGAAGGCGGGTGTTCACTTCGAGGAAATAGAACTGCCGTGTTTTTGAGTCAAATAAAAACTCGACCGTTCCGGCGGAAGTATAATTAATGCTTTTCATCAGTCGGATCGCTGCTTTGTAAAGCTGCTGCCTTAAATTGTCATCCAGGGTTGGAGCAGGGGCTTCTTCAATTATTTTCTGGTTGCGCCGCTGGATTGTACATTCGCGCTCAAAAAGATGCATTACATTACCATGCTCATCGGCAATGATCTGCACTTCAAGGTGGCGACCCCGTTCAATATATTTTTCGATCAACACAGAATCATCGCCAAAATATTTCATGCCTTCTGAGCGGACCTGGTCCAAAGCAGGCTGAATTTGAAGCTCATTTTCCACTTTTAGCATGCCCTTACCGCCACCGCTGGCAGAAGACTTAATCATCAGCGGGTAGCTGATATTCTCTTTTTTCATCCAGGCTTTGATTGCTTCCGGATCAATTTCGTCGTTAATCCCCGGTATTAAGGGCACCCCTGCTTCTGCAGCAATACGTTTAGCCTCTCTCTTATCTCCCATAGCTTTAATAACCTCCGGCCTGGGACCAATCCAGGTTAAACCGGCATCAATTACTGCTGAAGCAAAGCGTTCATTTTCGGCCAGGAAACCCCAGCCGGGATGTATTGCATCTGCCCCGGTTTCCAGGGCGGCATTAACAATCCGGTTGATATTTAAGTATGATTCTCTTGGAGGCGCTTC
>SLQM01000058.1 GCA_007131435.1 Syntrophomonadaceae bacterium | reverse complement strand
CCTGAAATGGTTCGAGAGTCTGAGCATCCAGGTAAATATTTTCGCCATTAATAATTAACTGCCAGGCCGGAACTCCTAAAGGAGCAGAGCTTGACCCTGATACCACATAAACAAGCTGGATCCTTTCAACACGTAAATCTGACTCCGAGCCAGGGTGTTCCAGGGCAATTATACTAATAGCCGTCTTTAGAGCTTCGCTCCATGAAGCAGCTTCAAAAAGTTCTTCTTCCAGTGGGGCTGCAGGGGAATAAATAGATCTGCTGTAATGAATCAGGCCTCGATCGTTGAATGACAGCCTGGTAGGCATTTTTGTAATTAAAGGATACCCACTGTAATATTTTTGCCAGCTTGCAGTATAATTTGAACCATTATTGCGACTGGTATAAGTAAAATCTTCAAGTCGCAGGTCATCAGGCCACCCGCCATGATGGCTGATCAGGTTGCTGCAGTTTAAAAGGGCTTCAGGGTAAGAAATGGTGGTCTGGCCTTCTTCAAGCCTTGGTGCAGAATAAGCAAGCCCCTTGGTGGTAATACGCAGCCCTTTTTCTCCATCTGTATAGATCAGTCCATCTTCTTTTTCTTCTATAACCCTGGCCAGGTTTAAATCAACAAAAAATGATCGCAAAAGATTATCGCGATCTATAACTTCAGGATCAAGCATTATATTGCTCAGATAAACCGGATCCTGCGGAACATACAAGCTGCTGCGTACACTCAGGTTACCTTCAACAAGATCCGCAACAATGTTATCCGTTAGTTCTATATAGCTGATCCTATCCAGGTTCTGCAGATCGCTAATCGCTGTCAATAGCGGTTCCACTTGCTCAGCAGAGATGTTAAAGGTTAACTCAGCTTCTGTTGCATTTTCATATAATATCAACCAGTAATCGTTCTCATAAGTTTTAATTTTAATTATGTCAACGGGCAGATATTCCATACCTGGAAGCCATGGTTGATCAGATCCAACAGGTAGGGGAGGCTTAAAATAAAAAGCTGCAAAAGTGCTTAGTGAATCTGGTACTGTATCTTCATTAGCAACAGTGAAGTTCTCATAATCCTGCATAATAGTAGAATTAATATCCCATAAGCTATTAAAGTCCTCTTCACCCAGCCTGAACTGGTAGGCTGAATTACCCTGGTAGACAATTATTCTTGAGGGAGTAACAATCTCTTCCATGGGGCGAGGACTTTCAACCTCAATCCGTTCATAAATATCTTCTGCCAGAGGCTGTGCCGGACTCTGACCATACCATAGCTGGTGAGTCAAAAACAGGCTTGAGCATACAAGTAATAGTAATATCGCTGTTTTAATTTTTTCTGCCATTATAACTGCCCCTCGCTGCTTTTGGATAGAGGAAGGGTGAATAATACCTTTGTTCCAACTTCAACCTGGCTTTCAATCCAAATACTGCCACCATGCCCTTCAACAACTTTGCGGGCAATCGATAAACCAAGCCCTGTTCCTCCAAAATCACGGCTGCGCGTTTTCTCAACCCTGTAAAAACGTTCAAAAACACGGGGAAGTTCGTCCTCTGGAATGCCGCTACCGGTATCTGAAATGGCAATAACAGCAAACTGCCCTTCAACTTCACTGCTAATCCTGACTTCACCATCCTGATCAGTATACCTGATCGCATTATTGAGCAAGTTAGAAAAAACTCTCATAACTTTATCACGATCTGCATATATCTGAAGATCACATGGGTTTATATTTACTTCGATCCTGGGAATCTTAAATCTAACCTTATGCTTTAACTGATCAACTGCTTCAACTGCAATATCGTAGAGGGCAACCTCGGCACGGTCCCAAAAAACCTGGCTAGAATCCATTCTCGACAGTACCAGCAAATCCTTTACCATTGTTACCATTCGATCTGTTTCAGTGGCCAAAATATCTAAAAATCTCTTTCTTACCGACTGATCCTCTGCTGCCCCGTCTAACAAAGTTTCCACGTAACTTTTAACAGTTGTTAAAGGAGTGCGTAGTTCATGCGAAACATCTGCAACAAATTCTTCCTGTCTTTTTGTAAGCTCTCTTTCCCTTGTAATATCATGCAAAACAATTAATGTGCCGTCAAGCTTCCCCTTGTCAACTTTAAAAGGAGCAATTTTAACTTCCATAATATATTCCGGCGAACCACCGGTTATCTCTGCTGTTAGAGGTTTTTGTTTTCGGATAAAACTTCGCATATCTTCTGCCCCAATCAAGCTTCTGAGCAGCGTAAAACCTGACCTGTTTAATGCAGGCACCTGGAACTGCAGCTTCTTTATAAGACTTTTGGCCGCTGGATTAATCTGAATTAAATGCCCCTGTCCATCAAGGGCTACAATACCGTCACTCATATTATTAATAATAGCTTCAACCTTACTTTTCTCTGATGACATTTCATCCAGGGTATGACTTAGCTGGCTGGCCAAATAATTAAAAGTTTCACCCAGCCTTCCGATCTCATCTGCAGTGTCAACTTTTATCGATCGGGAAAAGTCTCCTCGTGCCATATAGTAAGCTTGATCAGTTACTGCCTTGATAGGCATGGTGATAGTTCTTGTCAGAACAGCCCCAAGTAAAAGACTAATAGTAAGAGCTAAAGCAACACCGGTAAGTAAAATATTTTTCACTTCATTTAAAGTATCATCCACGGGTTGAAGAGAACCGCTGAGATATACAACCCCAATAGTGTTACCATCATTAATAATTGGATAAGCAAGAAAGTAGCGGCGTTCCTGGTTTTCAGGATCAAAGCGTACATCATCACTAAGATTGCCTGCAAGAGCCCTGGTGATTTCGTCACGAATCAATCTTCGGCCAATGAGAGCCTGGCTTCCGGATGTTCCAATCACATTGGCAAAATTATCCAATATGATTATTTCCATTTCATGTAAATCCCGGAACTCACGAGTCAATCTTACCGTATCTTCAGCCAGAGCCTGTCCCTCAATAAAACCTGGCTGCATAAAAACAGAAAGCAGCCTGGCCTGGTTTTCAAGGCTTTCTTTGTAATTACGTAAATAATATTGCTCCAGTGACTGAACAAGATACACACTAATTAATTGCAGTGAAAAAAGTATCAGCAGCATATAGATAAATATAATTTTCCACTGGAGGCTGTTAAAAAACCTACCTCCGCTTAAAGTAATAGCCGACACCCCTTTTTGTATGTATATACTCCGGCTTCGCTGGATTTATTTCTAGCTTTTCACGTAAACGTCGAATTGTCACATCTACAGTTCGATCATCACCTATATAATCGTAGCCCCATACCTGATCAAGGAGCTGCTCCCGGCTAAAAACATAACCGGGCTTAAGCATCAGGTGTACCAGCAGGTTAAATTCACGCTGCGTTAAGTCAACTACCATATCCTGGTTGTAAACCTGTACTTCATCCAGGTCGACTCTGAGCAAACCTTCCGTTAAGCTGCCTTTATCATAACCTTCTTTACCCTTACCTGCTTTGCTTCGTCTAAGTATAGCCTTAATTCGTGCTATAACCTCCCTGGAACTGAAAGGTTTGGTTACGTAATCATCAGCGCCGAGTTCAAGCCCCAGCACTTTGTCAATTTCCATCTCCTTGGCGGTTAACATTATTATCGGCAGATCCATTGATTCCCTTATTTCCCTGCAGACCGTGAAACCATCCTTGAGCGGCAGCATGATATCCAGCACAACAACATCAGGGTTCTCGGTCTCAACCAGTGAAAGCGCTTCTTCACCATTAAAAGCTGTAATGACCTGGTAACCCTCTTTTTCCAGGTTGTATTTCAAAATTTCTACAATCGGCTTTTCATCATCAACAACCAGCACTTTAGCCGTCACTTTTTTACCACTCCAGGAATATGATTGACAATAATTTCGACCATTTAAATTAAAATCCTTTAATAGCATAATAGCATGTGCATCAAGAATAGCCCTTCCCTCAAAAGGGAAGGGCTATTAGTTTTCTTCTAATATTTTAGGGGCTAAAAAATCTGAGTGGATCAACAGGCTTATGCTGGAAGTAGGTGTGCCATTCCCCGGTTCCATCATCACGCCGCACCTCAAAATGCAGGTGAGGTCCGGTAGAACGGCCTGTTGATCCAAGCCTGGCTATAATATCACCCTGTTCTACAGCATCACCCTTGTTAACCAGGTTTACATCATTATGAAGGTACATGGTCCAATACTGTCCATGATAGATAATGATATAATTGCCCTGGGATCCGCCCCTTCCGGAAAACCAGACTACCCCTGAGTCAGCAGCAAGGATATTCGTACCCAATTCACCGCCAATATCTATTCCAGTATGCCAGGCGCTAAAGCCTCTTCCAGGAGTTACTTCTCCTCCGCCGTCGACAGGCCAGATAAATTGCCCTGTGCCAACTGATGGAACCTGCGCTGTTCCAACGACTTTAATCTGGCTGACCGGTTCTTTCAAAACTGTTTCACTAATTTTTTCTCTTTCGATCTCAACACCGTTTAGCCTTGTAACAAGGTATACAAGCTGCAGTTTCCCTTCTTCGCCAGGATCTAAAACTTCGCTTTGCACTATCCACATCTCTTCGTCATAGAGATAATCAGTAGCAAAAGGTATGTTTTCGACAATTACAGTTTCTTCTATAGTTTGTACATTTAACCCGTTCTCGGTTAATGGAACCGCAGCACTCATATTTTCTGCTTCATACTCAAAAAACCCGTTTCCACTATAAGGGCTAAAACTGTTGTAATAATAGTCACTGTGAATTTTACGGCTTTCCCGTGAAGAACGACTGGCAAGTTCAATTGAATCTTTTGACTGGCCTGCGTTGTTTAGGTTAAGATTAACTATAAATGCGGCAGCTGTTTCCGGCTCATAAACCCTGCCAGGATCAACCAGGCAAGCTTCAAGCCCCAACTCTTCCTTGATTATGGCGTTAATCAGCCTGGATCCATGTTTGTCGCTCACATATGTTTCTTTGATCAAAGAAACAACAATCTCCAGGCCCTCTTCACTGTTTATTGGAACTAAAGGACTTCCATCAGCGGTAATCATATAAGCTTCGGCAAATAAAGTCATTCTCTGACGAATAGCCTGCTGCACACTTTCAACTGCCGGTTCATCATCAGGCCTGAATTCACGGACAAGTTCTATAGTGTCACCGACCTCCATCCTTAAACCATAAAGGTTTTCAGAACGGAGAGTCAAATCAAAGATAAAATCTTCTATCTCACGCGCATCATTGACTGCTCCAACTTCTCGTTCATTGATCATTACCACATAAAGAAAGTTGCTAAAATAATTAAAAGTGCCAAGGGAAAATATAATTAATGCTGAAGCGGTAGCAGCAAAATATGACTCCCGAAATCTTTTTCCCCGAAGCCATAACTTAACTATCATAAATATATTATTCCGTTTTGCAGGTTTTTTTCTTTTTATATTTTTACCTGCAGGCACCCTTTGAACAGACCATGGCTTCATAAAGTAAATCCTTTCTGCGAATCAAGCTGTCGGCTACCCTGCTCTATTTACCTGCCTGCCCGGATTAACCAGGTTTAAAAAATATTACTCTAATCTGCTGTGCAATAATGCCACCCTGATAAATGGATGGCCTTTAACAAAAAAACGGCTTCACAATATACTTGAGTCAGCCATAAGAAATTATATCAGATAAATTTTACAATATCAAGCCTTGGAATACCGCCCGGCAATTTCCCTGGCTGCCAGAACCCCCGAAGCAGATGACTGGATCAGGCCTCTTGTAACACCTGCGCCATCACCAACTGCAAATAAGTTTGTTATTTCCGTTTCCAGGTTTGGGCTTAGGTGAAGCCTGTAAGAGTAAAATTTGACTTCTACGCCATAAAGCAGAGTGTGACGGGAGTTCACCCCGGGGGCCAGAACATCAAGAACTTCTAACATCTCTATGATTGCCAGCAGGTACCTGTAGGGCAGAACAAGGCTAAGATCACCTGGCGTTGCCTCTTTCAGGGTTGGTTTTACCAAACCGCGCTGAATTCTTTCCGGTGTAGAGCGACGGCCTGTTAATAAGTCTCCGAGCCTTTGTACTATAACGCCATCACCAAGCATGTTGGCAAGGCTGGCTATATACTGGCCATAGCGGAAAGGTTCATTAAATGGTTCTGTAAAAGTTTTGCTGACAAGCAGTGCAAAGTTAGTGTTGTTTGTCTTTGTGTCAGCGTAGCTGTGACCGTTTACTGTTACAATCCCCTCATTATTCTCTGTTACCACAACACCGTAGGGATTCATACAAAATGTACGAATCCGGTCATCGAACTTACTGGTAAAATAAACTAATTTTGATTCATAAATAACTTCAGTAAGTGTTTCCATTATAACTGCAGGCAGTTCAACTCTAACACCAATGTCAACAGGATTATTCATTCCTTTTAAGCCAAGGCGTTTTGACTCTTGCTGCATCCAGCTGGCTCCATTCCTGCCGGGGCCACAGACAACGTAATCTGCATGATAAACCTCCCCGGTTGTAAGCTTAACCCCTTTTACCTTTCCCCCTTCAGCAATAATTTCATTAACTGTTTTGTTCAATAATATGTCTATTTTTTCTTTAAGGGCAAGATGCATTTTAGCTAACACCTTATAGCAGTTTTCTGTGCCAAGGTGCCTTATTTTTGCCGGAACCAGTGTTAACCCGGCAGCGGCAGCCTGTCTTTCCATGGCTTTAACTGCCTCAGTGTTTGTGCCATAAACAGTTTTCGAAGCGCCAAATTCAAGGTAGGTGCTGTCAACACTGGCAATAAGCTTCTCAATTGTATCCTGGTTTATGTAGTCATCCAGCAAACCGCCAAAAGCTGAGGTAAGTGTAAGTTTCCCGTCGCTATAGGCTCCGGCTCCACCCCAACCGCTGGTTATGGCACATGGATCACAACGAAGGCACCTGCCATACTCCTTCTGGGTTCTACAATGTCGCTTTTCGAGGGGTGAGCCTTTATCTATCAACAAAATCTTGAGCTGATTGCTGGCAACCAGCTCAAGGGCAGTAAAAATTCCAGCCGGCCCGGCACCAATAATGATGACGTCATATTTATTGCCAGCCATTACTATTGCCCCTCTTCTTTAATTGATGACCTGGCCACATTAGCAAACTTGGTGAATTTGTCCAGGAAGTAGAGCTCTACCATACCCGTAGGCCCATTTCGCTGCTTGGCGATACTGATTTCAGAAATATTGCCTTTTTCGCTGTCTTTATTATAGTAGGAATCCCGATAAATAAACATCACCAGGTCTGCGTTAGCTTCAATTCCACCCGATTCCATTAAGTCACTTAAAATCGGCCTGCGGTCTGGCCGTTTTTCTACTGCCCTGCTTAGCTGAGACAGGGCAACAACTGGAACACTTAGCTCTTTTGCCAACGCTTTCAGGGCCCTGGATATCTCTGAAAGCTCCTGCTGCCTGCTTTCAAAGCGGCTAAATCCCCTCATCAACTGGAGATAATCAACAAAAACCGCCTGTAAACCTTTTTCTGCTTTCAAGCGCCTTGCCTTGGCGCGAACTTCCATCACTGAAAGGCTGGCTGAATCGTCAATGTAGAGCGGTGATTCGCTTAAAGGACCGACTGCCATCGTCAACTTGTGCCATTGCTCCTGGCTTAAAAATCCACGACGCATGTTTTGTGCGTCAATCTGGGCTTCCGCGCAGAGCAACCTCTGGGCTAACTGCTCCCTGGACATCTCCATACTAAAAAATGCTGTTGGCAGTTTATCCTTTACAGCAATTTGCTGGGCCATATTCAGGGCTAACGTGGTTTTCCCCATACTTGGCCTGGCTGCGACAACTACAAGATCAGATTTTTGTAATCCCGATGTAATTCGGTCAAGATCTGTAAAACCGGTAGCAAGACCGGTAATCCCTTTTTTTTCATCATAGAGCTTTTCTATACTATCAAAAGCCTGAACAAGAACTTCTTTTAAGGAAGCAAAGCCCTGGTGTTTACCGCGTTTGCCTATTTCAAAAATCAGCTGCTCGGCTTCATCAAGAAACTCGTCTACGTTTGAAGGTGCATCAAAGCTCTTGCTCACGATATTAGTTGCAGCATTGATTAGTGATCTCAGGATTGACTTTTCCCTTACAATCTGTGAATGATATTGAACATTTGCTGCAGTCGGAACAACATTAGCTAGTGTCACCAGGTAAGAGCGCCCGCCCACTGTATCAAGGCTCTGGCTGTGCTGGAGTTCTTCTGAAAGGGTCACCAAATCTACAGGTTCCCCTTTTTCACCAAGAGATATGATTGCTGAAAATATTTTTTGATGAGCCGAACCGTAAAAATCCTGCTCTACCAGAAGTTCTGCAGCTGCGTAGATCGCTTCTTTATCAAGGATCATGGAACCAAGAACAGATTGTTCGGCTTCTTTACTTTGCGGGGGAACTCTGTCGCTGAGAACGACCAAGACAGGCAACCTCCTTTCTCGTGCAAGTCTTTATTAGCAATAACTCTAATCTTCCTTTTCAACAATAATAGGAACTTCGGCTTTTACGCCTGGAAAAAGTCGCACATCAGCCTTAAACTGGCCAAGGCTTTTAATCTGTTCATTTAGTTCAATTTTCTTCTTATCTATTTCCAGACCGGCCTCGGCCAACCTGCCTGCTATGTCTGCCGGAGTAACTGAGCCAAAGAGCCTGCCTCCTTCACCGGCGGGCATTTTAAATACAAGCTCATGCTGCCCCAATTTTTCTGCTTGTTGACGGGCCAGCTCTTCCTGCTGTCTATTCTGCGCTTCCCGGGCTTTTGAATTTCTTTCCCATTCTTTCATTCGCTGGGGTGTTGCTTCTACAGCAAACCCGCGGGGTATTAAATGGTTCCTTGCATATCCGGGCGCAACATCTTTTAAATCTCCTTTTTTACCAAGGTTGGGCACATCTTTTTCAAGTATTATCTTCACAATAAAACCTCTCCTTTAACTAAATATACTTATTCAATTATTCGCTTTCCATACCCTCTATCCTGCAAAACAAAAGTGGTGCCGGGAAGAAACTTCCGGCACCACTTCAGACTAAATCGCATGCATTGCCTATTCCATAGAAAATGGAAGTAAAGCCATTATCCTTGCCTTTTTTATCGCTTTCGTCAACTGGCGTTGATGCCCGGCACAATTCCCGGATATGCGCCTGGGAAGGACTTTCCCTCTTTCGGTTACGAAGCGCTTTAATTTCTCATATTGCTTATAGTCAACAGCTTCTACTTTATCAACACAAAAGCTGCAGATCTTTTTTTTAGGCTTTCTTCCCCGGTCACGTCTCAATTAAGTCTCCCTCCTTCCGTTAAAAGGGAATATCATCTTCGTTTATATCTGAACCATCCCCGGTGGGGTCTTCTAAACCTTCTGACTGGGATTGTTCCGCGCTGCGACCGCGATCTAGAAACCGAACATTATCAGCGACAACCTCGGCAACCTTACGTTTAACCCCATCATTATCTTCATATGAGCGAATCTGAAGCCTTCCTGCAACTGCAACAAGACTTCCCTTTCCTAAATAATTCGCTACATTTTCAGCCTGCTTTCTCCAGGTCACTATTTTAATAAAATCTGCTTCTCTTTCTCCCTGCTGGTTGGTAAAAGGACGCTCTACAGCTAAAGAAAAAGTTGTAACAGGCACGCCACCACCAGCGGTATAACGCAATTCAGGATCATGTGTCAAACGCCCGATTAAAACCACCTGGTTCAACATTATTTATCCCGCCCTTCCTTATTCGCATCGATCAATTACTTGTCTTCATTTACTGGTTCGTCTTTAAGCATTTCTTCAGTTTCTTCAGTTTTAGTAATTTCTTCTGCTAAATCGTCTTGGGCTTCGTCAGCTTCTACTTCAACTGTGGTGCTGCTTTCCTGAACAGCATCACTTTCAACTTCAGCGGTTTCCTCAACTTCAGTTTCTGTGTTTGCAATTTCTTCAGCAGCCTTTTTCTCAGACTCTTCCCTGGCTTTTGCCGCTTCACGTTCTGCTTTTTCAATAGCAGCGGCGAACTCTTGTTCGGTTGCGCGAACAATCATATAACGCATAATTGAGTCAGTTACCTTGAAATAATGCTCGAGCTCTGGAATTATCGAACCCTGTGCGGTGAAATAAACTAAGTAGTAGTGACCTTCCTGGAGTTTGTTAATCTCGTATGCGAGTCTACGCCTGCGCCAATCAAGAATAATATCTACAGACCCGTTGCCTTTTTCAATTTCACTGGTCAGGCCGCCCAATACTTCTTCATGCTCTTCTTTTTCCAGCTCCGGGCTGATAATAAGCATGATCTCATATTTTTCCATCATTATCACCTCCCTTTGGACTAATGGCCCCTCCTGGTGAGGAGCAGGGAGCGAATTTCTTCGCTAACCTCGAATATGATAGCATAATTAGTAACGGCAGGCAAGTAAAAATTGTAAATATAGCAACTAATCCTGGTAAGCCTGGCCCTGCTTGATCAGCTCTAGTATACCTTTTGCAATGCCTGCAAACGGCACAGCCAGCACCATACCCAAAATCCCTGCCAAACTTCCCCCGGCAAGTATTGATGCAATTATAGTAATCGGCTTAAGCTTTAATACCTTTCCAAGCAGGACCGGAGCCAAAAACATACCGTCAAGTATTTGCACTGCAACATAAATAACTATAACGAGCAGTGGGGATGGTGTCAGTGGTGATAAACTTAGCAGCACTGCAGGTACTGCTGCGATATAAGGCCCCAGGTATAGAATAAAGTTAAATATGCCTGCAAGCAGGCCCAGTAAAAAGGCATAGGGCATACCAACAACAGAAAGGACAATTCCGGTCACAATCCCAACGATTAGGCATCTCAGCAGTGACCCTCTAATAAAGGTCCCAACATTTGAATCAATAATTATAAGCACTTCCTCGGCAAGCAGCCGCTTACTTTTTGGCACAAGGGCAATAATACTGCCCCTGACAGCTTGGAAATCATACAAGAGATAAAAAACCAGGAAAAGGACCAGGAAAAAATCAACGGCTCCGCCGATCAGGGAAATTGAAGCCTCGGCTATATATTCTACTGCCTGGTGAAGATTATCTGAAAGGTTGAGAAGAAACCCTCTTACCTCATCTTCAATATCAAGATTAACAGTTTGCTGGGTAAGCCAGGACAGGAAGAACTGCAAGCGGATAATATAGTGGGGAAAGGTGTCAACGAGTTCTACAGACTCGTTATAAACAACCGGCACAATTAAGCTGACTACGAGTATGCAAAACAGCAGGAATATTATAAATACAAGTCCTGTTGCAAGGCCGTGTTTAAGGCGAAAACGGTTCTTAAAAAAAACCAGCAGAGGATGCAGGATATAAACAATCAGGGTGCTAACCAGCAGTAGGCCGACAAGCCACGATAAGCGCTGGAGCAACCAGAGTGCTCCTACCAGAATAAATATTACAAGTATTATTCGCAAAGCAAAAGACCATTGTTTATCCAACAGCTATACCCCCAGATTAACTACGAAAGCGGAAATAGAGCACGTCCCCTTCTTTAACACTGTACTCCTTACCTTCAACGCGGGCAAGCCCCTTTTCTTTTGCCGCAGCAAAGCTGCCGATTTCAACCATTTGTTGGTAATTTAGAACTTCTACACTGATAAAACCTTTAGCCATATCTGTATGAACATTTCCAGCTGCCTGTAGTGCAGTTGAACCTTCAGGGATAAGCCAGGCTCGCGACTCAGTACCTTTAACTGTAAAAAACGTAATTAGCTTAAGGCAGGCAAACGCTTTTTTAAGCAGTTTATCTGTCTGGCTTTCCTCAAGACCGTAAACTTGCAAAAAAGGTTCCCGCTCCTGCGGGGGAAGATCAACCAGTTCGGCCTCAAGACGGGCACAAATTACCACAACAGCGCTTTCTGCAGGGAAAAAAGCTGTATCAGCTGAAAATAGATTCTCCTCAGATACATTATAGATATATATTGCATCTTTCAGCGTCAAGAGCGACAGGCTTTCTAAAACGGGGTAATCACCTTTTTGAAAAATCATGGTTCGTAAAGGCAAACCCTGATCAAGGTGTTGTTCAATGCGATTTAATAGTTCAAGCTCTGCTTTAACAGCGCTATCACCGCTTTTTAACTTGGGCAATTGCTTCTCCCTGCGCCTAACAACTACTTCCAGGTCGGCCAGGACCAGCTCAAGATTAATAATATCAAGAGCTTGCCGGGAGTGCTCTGTTTCAAGGGCGCTTCTGCTGAAACCTCCCAGGACATGCATCAGAAGATCAACGTTTCTCAAGTGCCCAAGAAATTGGTTGCCCATACCCTCGCCCTTACTGGCTCCTTTAACCAGGCCGGCTACATCAATTACTTCCAACGAGGCAGGAGTTACTTTCTCTGAAGAACAAACAGCAGCTAATTTAAATAAACGGGGGTCGGGGATCGGAACTATAGCTTTATTTGGGTCAACCGTAGAAAAAGGATAACTTTCTATCGTGACATCCTTTGCCGTAAGGGCTTTAAAAAGGGTTGACTTGCCTGCATTCGGTAAACCAACAATACCGCAGCTCCAGGCCAATTAATGATCCCCCCCTAAACTTCCTAGTCAGTCATCATTATTAATCTGCTTGACCCGACGCTCAAAACGTGATCGGGGAATAAGAACACTGCGGCCGCAATTTTCACATTTTATCCTGATATCCATCCCGATTCTGATAATTCGCCATCGATTTGCTCCACAGGGATGGCCTTTTTTCATCGTTACCAGCTGATCGATATGATACTGGCTCATTTATTATCTCCAACTTTAAAGCTTATCAACAACAGCTTTGATCTGATCACGAACGGAATCAATGTCCTGGTTACCGTCAATCCTGGCTAAAACTTCCCTGCTGTTATAAAAATCAATTAAAGGCTCCGTCTGGCTTTTATAGACTTCAAGCCTTTCCTTTACTGTTTCCAGGCTGTCGTCATCTCTCTGGTATAAATCTCCGCCGCATTCATCGCAGACATTTCTTACCTTAGGTGGCTTGTGGGATAGATGATAATTCGTTCCACATTCAGAGCAAACCCTCCTGCCCGTCAACCGCTCAATCAGTTCATTCTCTTTAACCTCTATTAATAGTACACAGTCAACTTTTTTGCCAGTTTCAGGTAACACTTTTTCCAGAAACGAAGCCTGCTCTACCGTTCTTGGAAATCCATCAAGCAGGGCTCCTTTTTCACAGTCAGACTCCTGAAGCCTGCTTTTTACAATTTCGACTACAAGCTCATCTGGTACCAACTGCCCCAGATCCATGTACTGCCTGGCCTTCTGACCTAATGCAGTCCCTTCTTTAACCGCACTTCGCAATATTGCACCAGTAGATATATAGGCAAGACCATAGTCTTCAACCACTTGCCCTGCCTGAGTTCCTTTACCTGCTCCCGGAGGACCTAATAGAATTAAAAGCATTAGATATACCTCACTTTTTTACTAACCGCACCCTATTCGATAGAGTCGATTATTATAATTGCCCCTTCAAATACTAAACATTATCTCCTGATGCACTATCGCTAACTATACCCGGGCCTCCACTTCTGTCTTTAGCTTCGGTGTCAATGGGCTTATTATTCCATCCTGGTTGTTCTGTTTTACCTTTCTGGGAAGCATCCTTCAGTTTTAGGCCTGTACCTTCCTTTAGCTTCATTTCCATATTACCTGAAATCACAGCACCTTCTTCAATCAATAAATCATTAGCTTTAAAGACACCGACTGCTGAAGCAGTTTTTTTCAACTCCAGTTTACCTTCCGCTTCAAGTACCCCTGAATACTGCCCGGCGATGGTAATATTTCTGGCTTTTAGATCAGCATCCAGCTTGCCACTTTCACCAATTATTAAGTCACCCTTATTAACTATTTCCCCATCAACTGTTCCATCTATTCGGATTAAACCTTTGCCTGTTATCCTACCACTAAAGCTGCTTTCTTTACCGATAATAGTATCAATCTTATCTGGCGGTGTTTCAAGATTGTCTTTCTTAAACACAGAATCTCCTCCTTGAAAATTCTTATTTCTTCATGTAGTTAGCTGGATTAACCGGAGACCCCTTACGGTGCACTTCATAATGCAGGTGTGTTCCAGTAGTTCTGCCAGTAGCACCCATGTATCCGATAACCTGTCCTCTGTCTACCTCATCACCTGCGTTGACAGCAAAGTCAGACAGGTGCGCATAAAGTGTCTCGTAATCGTATCCGTGATCAACAATAATTATATTACCATAACTGCCGCGGTAGCCTACAAAAACTACTACACCCGGCGCAGTTGCCCATATTGCCGATCCGTGGGCTCCAATAATATCCACTCCCATGTGAAACTGGTAACCGCTTGCATAAGGGATCCGACGCACCCCAAATCCTGAAGTGAGTCGACCACGGGCAGGCCATATTGAAGGTTTAGCATCAGTTTTTTCAATATAATCACCAACAGTATCGAGTGCTACTACTTTTTCAGGAACAACGCTCTGCAGAACGGTTAAATTACCAACTGCGCGCTCTAAAACCCCTCCCGCTGACGAACGACTGCTGTAAAGACGCACTGTTTCACTGTTTCCTGCAGCATTGACCATCTGGGGATAGTAGTTGGTGGGATTTAGCTCATAGCTATTATACAAATCCTGGTTCAAGGAATCAGGATCAATTTCAAGCCGCTCCGTAACCATATCAACCAGTTCATCAATTGCAAATATCTGCTCCATCATTCTTTCTGTCTCTACAGCAAGGGCATCAATTTCTTCCTGCTGGGCCAAGCTAAGCTCTCGCAGCGCCTGAGCTTCTTGCGCTTCTGCTGCAGCTTTGAGGTAAGCATAACCCAAGATAAATACCCCAGCTACTGCAAGCACAAGCAGAGCGACAGTCGCCTGTACTGCCAGCAGTGGAAGCCTCAGGCTGTATGTCGCTTCTTCAGAATGCGGAACAATCATTATCGTGAAACAGCGCTTTTCATTATTCTGTGACATAAAGAAAAGCTCCTTTGATTCAAATCCTTTTTAATTGCCGAAACAGCCACTGTAAAGAGGCTGCTTAACACATATAATATTATAACACATCATGCAAATTCACTACCCGGGACCCAGGCCAAAATTGATCGGTTCTTAGCAAGACTAAAGCGTATTAAGCCTAACCAGGGGAACAAAACTTTCTTCTGTCCATGATTAAAAATGTTTCACGTGAAACACAACCTGCACCATTTAAACCCTGGCTAATGTTTCACGTGAAACACTACTTAAATACCCCTGGGTAGGAGTTTGGATATCAAGCGTTCCAGGTCTTCTTCGCTGTAATAATAAATCTCTATCGTGCCGCCACTTTTACCTTCTTTAAGCCTCACCTTGGTGCCTAATTCGCGCTGCATCTGTAATTCTAGTTCCTGCTGCATAGGATCCAGGGATTTAGCTCCAGAAGTATCCTTTTTACTTTTCTTTGTTTCATTGGCGAGCTTTTCTACATCCCTTGCTGTTAAGCCTTCCTTCAAAATTTTAATCGCTGCCTCCAATTGAAGATCCTCACTATCAAGCGCCAAAAGTGGTCTTGCCTGTCCAGCCGACATATCCCCTTGTGCCAAATAACCTAAAACTTTATCAGGTAGGGACAGCAGCCTTATGCTGTTGGCGATTGCAGATCTGCTCTTGCCAATTTGACTTGCCAGCTCTTCCTGCTTATAGCCGTAATCTTTCATTAACCTTCTATATGCCTGGGCCTCTTCAACTGGGTTCAGGTCTTCCCTTTGTAAGTTTTCAATTAAGGCAATTTCAAGCATAGTGTTTTTATCTATATCTTTCACCACTGCCGGTACAGATAATAAGCCGGCAATTTTTGCCGCACGACACCTTCTTTCTCCAGCCACCAGGTAATAGCCATCCTCATTTACGGCCTTGGTTAAAATAACTGCCTGCAATATTCCATAATTTTTTATTGAATACGCCAGCTCTTTCAGTTTTTCTTCATCAAATTCTCTTCTCGGTTGATAAGGGTTTGGCTTGATCATGTTTAAATCAATTTCCCTGCTGTCCTCTGCAGAGGAAAGCACATCAGGAATCAGGGCTCCCAAACCTTTACCTAAACGTCTTTTATCGCTCACCTGTTTAAGACCTCCCGTGCCAAAGAGAGATGCAGTGCTGCGCCCCGACTTCTTGGGTCATACTCTAAAATATGCTGGCCATAGCTAGGCGCTTCGCTCAGCCGCACATTACGCGGAATAATTGTTTTATAAACATACTGTTGAAAATATTTTCTAACTTCTTCTGCCACCTGCTCAGAAAGATTAGTCCTTGAGTCATACATCGTCAGGACAACTCCTTCTATCTTCAGGTTGCTGTTTAAATGCTTCCTAACCAGATTAATGGTATTCATTAACTGCCCGAGCCCCTCTAATGCATAATACTCGCACTGAATTGGGATAATTACACCATCTGCTGCATTCATGGCGTTAAGGGTAAGCAGACCGAGCGATGGAGGGCAATCTATAATAATATAATCGTACTCTGTTTTAACTTCAGTAATTGCTTCCTTCAATCTATATTCCCGGGCAGTTAGTGATACCAGTTCGATTTCTGCACCAGCCAGCTGTATTGTAGCTGGAACCATATCGAGCTTGACCCATTTAGTCTTAACTTTTACGTCTTCCAGCGGTAGTTCTTCGATTAATACATTGTAGATGCATGATTTAACTTCATTTCTTGAAAGCCCCAAACCGCTTGTAGCATTACCCTGCGGATCTATATCAATCAACAGCACCCTTTCTCCAAGCTTTGCCAGCGCAGCTCCAAGGTTTACTGCTGTTGTCGTTTTTCCTACTCCGCCTTTTTGGTTTGTTATTGCGAACACTTTAGACATTCAAATCTCTCCTAATCTGCAATTACCGCTGATTTAAACTATCAGTACTATTTCTTTCCAGATTGAATCATCTCTTTTGTTAACTTAATCTTAATTTCCAGGTAGTCTTCTTCGATGGTTTCATCAACTTCCGGATATAGACCGCTGCTCTGGATCATGGCAATCGCTTCTCTGATAGTATTAAGTACAATTCTCATGTCCCTTATAATTGGCTTTGCTCTTTTACGCGTTTTTGTTCTCTGCTGCTCCTTAATTTTTGCTATGCGCTTTTCTGCCTGGCTTACAGTTAACTCTCTTTCAGATATTTCTTTAATCGTATCAAGCTGCTCTTTTTCACTGTTTAAAGTTAAAAGCGCACGTGCATGCCTTTCTGTCAGGCTACTTCTTAACAGCTCTTCTTTTACCTTGCTGCTCAGTTTTAAAATTCTTACCTTGTTAGCTATAGTCGACTGGCTCTTCCCTAATCTTTGAGCCAGGACATCCTGGGTCATGTTAAAGCTTTTCATGAGGGTAACATAGCCTAGCGCTTCTTCAATAAAGTTCAGATTTTCTCTTTGCAAGTTTTCTATAAGCGCTAATGTTGCCATTTCATTGTCGGATAAGATTTTTACAGCTGCAGATATTTTACTCCACCCAAGTTGACGGCAGGCAAGAAAACGTCGTTCTCCGACTACAATCTGGTAACCGTAACCGCTTCTGCGAACCACTATCGGCTGAATTAATCCGCATGATTTGATTGAGTTGGCCAGCTCATCTATTTTTTCTTGATCAACTTCCCGGCGGGGTTGGTACGGATTTGGTTCAATTTTATCAATATCTATTGCTACAACATTTTCCGTAGAAGGTTCATTTATAGTGCTTTTAAGTATTTCTATTTTTCTTTCTGTCATTCTATCATCGCCTTATTTTTATTTCGCTGCTTACCATTAATTTGACAAGTGGCTAAACTTTCCTTCCGCAAGAGCTGAATTATTTTTTCATACCTGCCTGTCACTGGTACTTATTTTAGTGGATTCTTGCTTGGAACACCTGCGCGGCGGGGGTATTTTTGAGGTGTTGCATGTTTTTTGATAATTAAGTATAAATATCTTTTTTCTCCGCCCGGCAACCTATAAAAGTACTTCTCTTGAAATGCTCCACCGCACTCCTTAATTGCTGCCTTAGCGTCAATGAGTTCCTGATCGCCCCTGGGTCCCTTGAACAGAATTGCCATACCCTTAGTCTTAAGAAATGGCAGGGCATACTCCACTAAAACATTCATTTCTGCTACAGCTTTTGAAACTACGAAGTCATAGCCAGCGCGATGTTCTTTTATATGGCCATATTCCTCTGCCCTTCCATTGATTATGTCAATATTTTGTAACGCAAGGGCTTTTACAGTATTTTTTAAAAATGTTGTTTTTTTCTTGTTTGAATCGAGTAAAACCATATCATTTCCCGGCAAAACGATATGTAAGGGTATCCCCGGAAAACCGCCTCCGCTTCCAAGATCTAAAATTCTGCGGCCTGTACCAATATCAAGTATTTTCAACAGGTATAACGAGTCAAAGATTTGCTTGTTAAAAAGATCTTCTACCGATGATTCTCCGGTTAGCCTGGCTTGATTTAAACCAGCTACTAACCGTTCAATATATACGGCCATGGTGCGCAGTTGAGCACTGGAAAGATCAATATTCAATTCTAGACATACTTCTTCCGCCATCTGCATGTAGTCGGTAACTTGCATGCCGCGCATTTACTGGTACCCCTTATCATAACCAACTATCATTTGCCAAGACAAAACTGGCTGAATATCCTGTCGAGCAGCTCGTCGCTCGCCGTTTGTCCGGTAATCTCACCAAGTTTTACATATGCAAGCTGTAATTCCAGGCTGATCATTTCTGGCGGCTCCAGGGCAGCAATTTCAATTGCATTCTCGACTATATTGAGCACTTCCTTAAGTGTTTCTTCGTGCTGGAACGACACGATTAATGATGTTTCACCAGCCGATCCATAACAGTTATCAAGTTCTTCTGTAACTGCCTGTTCCAGCTTATTAATTCCTTCGTTGCTTATAGCAGATGTTTTTACTACCCTGTGGCTGCCAAATAGGCTTTTTATGTCTGCCTCTTGTACAACAGGCTCTAAATCTTTTTTGTTTAATGCAACAACAAGCCCCTGACCCGGTTG
>SLQM01000084.1 GCA_007131435.1 Syntrophomonadaceae bacterium | reverse complement strand
AGTACCCTATCGATCAAGGATGGCCAGCCTGCATTATCATACATTGAAATTGCACTGGACCATGGTATGCATATCATAACTGCCAACAAGGGGCCTATAGCCTGGGGATATAAGCCTTTGAAAGAAAAAGCTGATCAAAAAGGGTTGCAGCTCTTATTTGAATCGACAGTATTGGATGGAACCCCTGTTTTCAACCTGGTAGAGAGAACCCTGCCTGATTGTAGAATTGAGGGATTTAGAGGTATTTTAAACTCCACTACCAATTACATACTGGGAGAGATGGAAAGCGGTCTGTCATATGAAGAGGCTCTTCAGAAGGCGAAAGCTCAGGATTTTGTAGAATCAGATCCTGATCTTGATATTAAAGGGTGGGACGCAGCTGCTAAAACATCGGTGCTGATTAATGTTTTAATGGGTGGAAATGTGACCCCCTTGGAAATTGATAGAAAAGGGATAGATGGCATTACGCTTAACCAGGTGGAAGCAGCACTGAAGGTAAACAAGCGCTATAAACTGGTTTGTGAAGGCTACTATAAGAATAACAGAGTGTATGGCAGGGTTAGTCCGCAAACCCTTGATTTTAGTGATATCTTCTGTTCCGTTAATTCATCATCATCTACTCTATGCCTGCATACAGAAATGATGGGCGAGATCTGCATCGTTGAGAATAACTCGCAGATACGGCAAACTGCTTATGGAGTTTACAGTGATTTGCTTTTCCTGCTGAAAGGTGGTTCTGATCATGAAAGAACTGATTAAACAATGGTTTAAGAATCTCTCACCCTGAGTAAAAATGTACATGCTGCTGGCAGCAGTATTGGGGCTCTACTATATAATAAATCACCTTGTTAAGTAACCCAGATTTTTTTGCACACTTTTACTTGTCAAAATTATCTCACTCCTGATCTGAAGGTGACAGGCAATGAAGACTGAAAGAGAGATTGTTGTTGTAGGTGCAGGCCCTGCAGGATCGATAACCGCAGCCCTACTGGCCCGGCAGGGTCATGATGTTTTGTTGCTGGATAAAAGCGATTTCCCACGCGATAAAATTTGCGGGGATGCCCTTGGCAGCAGGGTTTTGGATCTTTTAGAAAATGCATGTATAAAAGGTATTTCTGAGATGTATTACCCCCAGGGTAATTTTTATCCCCTCCATGAGATGTGCTTTGTCTCCCCCAAAGGATACAAGGTGGTTGTTCCTTTACAGAAAAGTGAAAACCTCTTGAGGCCTGCTGTTGCTTCGCGATTTGTACTGGATAATCTAATCCAAAAACATGCCATCAAGATGGGGGCAGAATTCCAAAGGATCAAGGTTGATGAGCCACTAATTGAAAAAGGAAAAGTTGTTGGAGTAAAAGCAACTTGTCAGGGGGAATCAATAGAGGTTCGATCCAGTTTTGTAATCGGCGCTGATGGGGCAAGATCGGTTGTAGCAAGATCTTTAAGACAGGAAGCCAGGCACCAGGATGGGCATCGCGCCATTGCCATAAGGGCTTATGCAGAAGGAATAGAAATAAATGAAAACCTGCTTGAATTTTATTTTTATAAAGATATTTCTCCCGGGTATGCCTGGATATTCCCCAGGGGGGAGAAAACGGCCAACATCGGCCTGGGGATGCGTCTAGATCACTACCGGAGAATCTCACGTAATCTTAAGCAGATGCTTGATGACTTTATATCTATCCCGGATATTAAACAGCGGGTTCATAAGGGGATGATAATAAGGGATAAAGCTGTGTGGCCACTTAATTTTGGCTCACAGAAAGGGCTGAAATATGCTTATAATGGTGCTTTGCTGGTAGGAGATGCCGCAGGGTTTGTTAATCCCCTCACCGGTGGTGGTATTAATGCCAGCCTTCTTTCGGGCCAGTTTGCAGCGGAAATCATCCACCGGGCAATAAAAAGTCAAAGCTACAGCTTGACCAAACTGCAGGAGTATGAAAAGCTATGCAGGCAGCATATATTAAACAACACCAGGCGTGCCTACCATCTCCAGAGGCTTTTTTCCCGGTTTCCACTTCTTGTTGATCTGGTTATAAAATATTTACCGCTGGACAATCTTTTGATCAAAACCCTGGTATCAAAATTTTAAGTTATAGCTTAATGCATATATGTGATTCGAAAAAGGAAACTTCAGATTAGCTAATAAAAGAAAAGAGCCCTGTTTGTTTACAGGGCTTCTTTTTAAGGTTAATGATGCTTCTTGTTTATGAGAATATATCTTTAAGCTGAGCTTTTATTTCATTAGTTTCTTTTTCCAGCTCTTTTTTAACCTCTTCCCATTTGTCTTCGCTTGCTGCTTTTAACTTATTTAATTTTTCCCTGGAATAAGCCATTTTCTGTTCCATCTGCTTGATCTTTTCCTGGTAAGTTATTTTTGCATCGGCGCTTTTACCCTCCGCCTGAGCTTTTAGCTTATCGATTTCTGCCTGCCATTCTTTCAGCTGCGCTTCAAGTTTCTCCTGGTAAGCTTTCTTATCCATAATTAACAACCTCCTTATAGCTATTATATCAAATTGTATTATATATTTCAACATATGGCAGTAATAGCATTAATATTACTAAAAAATAAAATAAAATGTCATATATTGGCTTAGCCTTAATTTCAGTTTAAAACTAAAAGGTTTTTAGAATAAAGGTTTTTGTAATAAAGTATATCCGCAATAATGCTTTTAAAAACAGTAATACAGAAATGATCAGCAGTCCGTAAACCAGGTCCGGGTGAAACAGGGCTAATAATCTCCATAATGGAAAACCGGCTCCGGCAGGAAGGAAGATAAATACCATGAAAGGTAAAAAAAGCTCTGCGAGTACAGGCAGAATTACTGCTCTCCCATAGCCGAAAAAACCCTGCGGCCTCTTATTATTAATCCTTTTTGCCCATCGCTTTGGCAGTATAATGATCGAACGTATAGTTAGAAAAATAAATAGTAAAATCAGGATAACTGCTGCCAGGTAAATAAAGCCCGGTGCACGGGAACTGTTCTCAGGAGTATGACCCTGTAAAAAGCTGGCGACACCAAGGGCGATGTTCATCGCTGGTAGTTCAATCATGCTGTTTACATTCGTTAATATAATCACTCCCCACTGATCTTCCGGTGAAAAGGCCATTGCAGAGTTAAAGCCCTGCATAGCTCCATCATGCAGTAAAACTTTTGACCCATTTTTATCCCTGGCAACAAGGCCCATGGCATAGGGGCTTACTCCATCTGCTATGTTGCCGGGGGATTGAATTTTCGCTATTGATTTTTTGGTAAGTACTTGGTGGCTATTTGCCGAACCATTGTTTATATGTATCAGCAGGTAGCGGCTCATGTCTTCGGCGCTGGATATAATAAAGCCGGAAGCCAGGGAATTATCCAGGTAATGGAAATCTGAGGCTAAAGGTATGCCGAACCACTTGGTGTGCCCTGCAGACATTCCTGCCGCTTCACCCTCTGCCTTGGACAGAAAACTATTATGCATTTCCAGAGGTTGGAATAAATTATTGCGCAGGTACTCTCTATAACCATTCTCGGTAACTTGCTTAATAATCAGGGCCAGTATGTCATAATTTACATTTGAATAGATATATTGATCACCGGGACGGTTTGCAAGTGAAATACTGCTTAATGCTTTTATTTCATTTTTAAGATTCTCTAAACTATCCCCGGAAAGGGCAACAAGGTTGGCTGTGTTCGGAATGCCGCTGGTCTGGTTTAACAGGTGGCGGATTGTGATATCAGCAGGATCGTATTCACCCTGCATGTTGAACCAGGGCAGGTAGCTTTGCACAGATTCGTCAAGTTCAAGTTTGCCTTCTTCGACTAACTGCATGGTAATTACAGCTGTTAAAGACTTGCTTAATGAACCGATCACAAATGGTGTGCTTGTTGATACCTGAAGGTTGCCGCCCGCAGTCCCGTAGCCCTGGAGGTATACTATTTCCCCATTTTTTATTATCCCCAGGCTTAAACCAGGAATGCGGGATATTTGCATCTCCATTTCTATATAGTCATCGACTGCTTCAGTATCCAGGATTGCCTGGTTCATGGCAAAAACAGGTAATGTTAGTTTTAGGATAAGACAGGTTAGGATTAACACTTTAAATGCCTGCAAGAAAAACCCTCCCGTTTTAAATGGCTCTTTATAGTATAATAATAAAACAGGTTTTATTTCAAATCAGGTGCTGTTTCTAATCAGGTCTGTGTTTACCTGTAGCGCTTGATGCGAGTGGCAGGCAAAGGGGTGGTGAAGATATTTAACAGCAAGATTACCCAAATTGATCATATCGGTATAGCTGTCCGTGATATGGAAGAAACTATTAAAAACTATGAGCAGCTTTTTGATTTAAAGGTTGCACACCTAGAAATTAATGAAGAGTTTAAAGTGAAAATCTGCTTTATCCCCCTCGGGGAAGTGCTGGTAGAATTTCTTGAACCTACGGAGAAAGGAAGCCCCTTTGATTTATTTATAGAGGCAAATGGGGAGTCTGTGCATCATATAGCTTACCGTGTTAATAATATTGACGCTGCCCTGGAAGATTTAAAGGGTAAGGGAGTTAAACTGCAGCATGAAAAAGCAAGGCCCGGGGGTGCAGGTTCACGCATTGCATTTTTGGAACCTGGTGAGACGAATGGAATTGCTGTTGAACTGGTTGAAAGAAGCAATAAAAACTTCTAAAGTTATGGAACCATTCTTATTTTTAGCACTGCATGCGAAGATTTAAGATAGAATAAATAATTCTTATAAAAGCAATTGAAGAAATATTATATATTGGGGTTTGTTGTCATGATCGTACGGGAAGCGAATACTGCCGATCTAAAAAGTCTGCTTGAAATAAACCTGCTGGCCTTTGGAGAGGAAGAAGGGCCGGAAGTGGTTCAGATGGTAAAAGATCTATTAGATGACCCTTCTGCAAAACCGCTCTTATCACTGGTAGCTGAAAAAGAGGACCATAAGTTAGTGGGGCATATTCTTTTTACCAGGGCGCAGGTGGAAGGAAGAAATGACATTAATGCCTCCATCCTGGCCCCCCTGGCCATTTTGCCCGGCTATCAAAAGCTGGGGATTGGCGGTTTACTGATCAGGGAAGGGTTGAGACTATTAGCGAAAAGTGAAACAGACCTGGTTTTTGTTCTCGGCCACCCGGAATATTACCCTCGTCACGGATTTATAACAGCCGGTGCACGGGGTTTTGATGCTCCTTACCCGATTCCAGATGAGGTTGCAGGCGCCTGGATGGTGCAGGATCTTAAACCGGGACTTATTAGCCGGGTTAAGGGCAGGGTTGTCTGCGCTAAAGCAATGGATCGCCCGGAGTACTGGAGCGAGTAAACCTGAAGCTGAACCGCTGCCCTTACCTGTAACGGTACCTAAAATAGAAATATTTACCCCACTTGCTGCACAATTGTATTATTGCTTATGTTGCCCTTGTGATATAATCCTTAAGGATAAGAATTAAGTCACGGGGGCATTTATCTTGAAACAGGAAAACATCAGGAATTTCTGCATCATTGCTCATATTGATCACGGCAAGTCTACCCTGGCCGACCGGCTGTTGGAAGCAACAAATACCCTTACAGCCCGCGAGATGAAGGAACAAGTTCTTGACCAGATGGATCTTGAACGAGAACGGGGTATTACTATCAAGCTGCAGGCTGTTCGCCTGGAATACAGGGCACGTGACGGGGAGACGTATATACTTAACCTGATTGATACACCGGGCCATGTCGATTTCACCTATGAAGTATCTAGGAGTCTTGCCGCCTGCGAAGGAGCAATCCTGGTTGTGGATGCTGCCCAGGGCATTGAAGCCCAAACCCTGGCTAATACCTTCCTCGCAATGGAAGAAGATTTAACCATTGTGCCGGTAATCAATAAAATAGATCTTGACAGTGCCGACCAGGAAAGGGTCAAAGCTGAGCTGATTGATTTAATTGGCGATGATGCTGCAGATGCGCTACCAATTTCTGCGAAGAAAAATATTGGCATTGGTAAAGTGCTGGAGGAAGTTGTAAATAAAGTTCCGCCACCAGCGGCAGGTAATATTGAGGCTCCGCTAAAAGCGCTTGTTTTCGATTCCCATTACGATAAATACAGGGGTGTAATCGCCTATATCCGGGTAATGGATGGCAGGGTAAGCAAAGGAGACAAGATCAAATTCATGAATACAGGCAAAGTTTTCGAAGTATCTGAAACCGGTGTTTTTAAGCCGGCCATGGTACCTAATTTCGGCCTTTCAGCCGGAGAAGTAGGCTATTTAATGGGGTCGATCAAGAATGTTGCTGATGCAGGAGTCGGTGATACGATTACCGAAGCCGACAACCCCGCAACAAAGGCCCTGCCTGGATACCGCAAGGTAGTTTCAATGGTTTTCTGCGGTCTTTTTCCCCAGGATAGCAATGATTTTGTTACCCTCCGTGAGGCCATTGAGCGCTTGAAACTTAATGATTCGGCGCTGAGCTACGAACCGGAGAAATCGACTGCGCTTGGCCTGGGTTTTCGCTGCGGGTTTCTGGGCCTCTTACACATGGATATTGTCAGGGAAAGGCTTGAAAGGGAATATGGCCTCGACCTGATAGTTTCAGCGCCGAGTGTTGTCTACAAGGTTCATCTTCGAAGCGGGGAAGTGATTGAAATAGATAACCCCGCCCTGATGCCGGAATCAGGGGAAAGAATCTCAATTGAAGAGCCATTTGTCGATGCGACCATTTTAGTACCGGCAGAATATGTTGGTGCGGTAATGGAACTTTGCCAGGAAAAACGAGGGGAATACAGGGATACAGAATATCTCGATTCAGGGCGTGTCAGGCTATCGTACTACCTTCCGCTGGCAGAAATCATTTTTGATTTTTTCGATCAACTAAAGTCTCGAACCAGGGGTTATGCTTCCCTCGATTACATGATTCATGGTTACAGGGAGTCAGACTTGGTATTGATGGACATCCTGGTAAATACAGAAAAAATTGATGCCTTTTCATTCATCATCCACCGCGATAAAGCGTACCAGAGGGGCAGGGAAATGGTTGAAAAGTTGAAAGATATTATTCCCAGGCAGATGTTTGATGTGCCCATCCAGGCTGCCGTTGAAAATAAGGTTATTGCCCGGGAAACCATAAAGGCCCTGCGTAAAAATGTTACAGAAAAACTTTACGGTGGCGATGTGACCCGTAAACGCAAGCTTTTAGAAAAACAAAAAGAAGGCAAGAAGAAAATGAAAAATATCGGCCGGGTGGAAATCCCACAGGAAGCTTTCACGGCAGTTTTGAAGGTGAAATAGCGCAGCTTTAAAGGATTAGAAATATTCATACTTAATGTTACTTAAGCCTGCAGCACTTAATACCGTATTTCGGTTTTTAAAGATTGCGCTTATCTATAACTCTTTGAGCTTTACCCTCGCTGCGGGGAATGCTTTTTGGCTCAACCAGCTTTACGTCGACCGATACACCCAGCATATTTTCAATTTCTGCCCGCAGCCTGTTTTCCAGGGTTTCAAGACCCCTGATATGATCTGAAAACATGTGGTCAGACACTTCAACAAGCACCTGTAGGTTATCTAAAGAGCCGGCCCTGTTTATAACAAGCTGGTAATGTGGTTCCGTTTCGCCCATCTCGAGTAATATGCTTTCAACCTGGGAAGGAAATACATTAACCCCGCGAATAATAATCATATCATCGGTTCGCCCGCTGACCTTGGCCATGCGGGTATGAGTCCTTCCGCATGTGCACGGTTCGCTGTTTAAGGTTGTAATATCGCGGGTCCGGTAGCGTATCATCGGCAAAGCTTCCTTGCTGATAGTGGTTATCACCAGCTCTCCTTCAGCGCCTTCGGGAAGAACTTCACCTGTTGCCGAGTCAATAATTTCAGGAATAAAGTGGTCTTCGCTCAGGTGAAGTCCTGCTTTTGCCGGGCATTCATACGAAACGCCCGGTCCGATAATTTCACTCAACCCGTAGATATCAAATGCGTCTATCTGCAATTTTTCCTCAATAACCAGGCGCATATTTTCCGACCATGGTTCTGCTCCAAAAATACCAGATTTTAGTTTTAAATCGCCTGGTTTTAAATCCATATCAGCGATGGTTTCAGCTATAAAGAGGGCATAAGAGGGTGTACAGGCCAGCAGGGTAGTGCCCAGGTTTTTCATCATGCTTACCTGTCGCTTTGTCTGGCCGCCTGAGATAGGAACCACGGTTGCACCGATTTTTTCTGCTCCATAGTGCACACCAAGGCCACCGGTGAATAGGCCGTACCCGTACGCAATGTGAACGATAGATTCACGGGTTGCCCCGCCGGCAGCAAGGGTTCGGGCCATCAGTTCTGCCCATGTTTCGAGGTCATTTTTTGTATACCCCACAACTGTAGGAATCCCTGTCGTGCCGGAAGAGGAGTGAATGCGAACAACCTCGTTAAGATCAACAGTGAAAAGGCCATATGGAAAATTATCGCGCAGGTCATCTTTAACTGTAAAGGGCAGTTTCTGTAAATCATGCAATGAGCGGATATCTCCTGGTTCAATTCCAAACTTTTTAAAACTATCCCTGTAAAAAGGCACCAGCTGATAAACCTTTTCCAGTGTTTGTTTTAAGCGCAAAAACTGCAGGGTGGCAAGCTTTTCCCTGTCAATTGCTTCATGATTTGGGTTCCACATGTGCAATCTCCATTTTTTATTATTTATTGCTGCACAATAGATCTTATGGCAGCAATACTATCACGGGGAATAGCGAATTGTAAAGCGAATTTTGCCCGTAAATTTTTGGTCCTTCTTTTTTAGCGCTTTATACATTCCATCCCTGTCTAATAAAAAACAAAAATACTAGCTGTGTTGGATAATGAAAATTTTAAATAATTACGGCTTTGTGCAACTTTTAGAGTTTTATTTATGTATTATATAAGAAGGAGGGTTTGAAGCTTTAATACCCTTTCTATTAAGGTGGGCAATGCAGTGGATCAAGATGCGATTAAACTTGTAAGACGGTGTAAGGAAAATGATCAAGAAGCATTCAATGAATTGCTCAGCCGGCATGAAGGTTATTTATACAGGATCTGCTACAGTTTTACCCGCAATAAGGAGGATTCAATGGACATGCTGCAGGAAATATATTTGAAAATATTTCGGGGTTTTAACAGCTTTGACGAAGAAAAGCCTTTATTACCATGGCTTAAAAAGATTGCAGTAAATACGATGATTAACAATAACAAGAAAAAAAGGCTTCCTGAACTCTCATTTAACGGCTTTAGGGATTTCAGCGACAGCTCTTCAGGTAATAAATTTGCCATGGAAAACTACCTGTCTGCAGCTCATTCTACAGAGGAAAACGTGGTTTTTGATGACACCAGGGAGGTGATAGACAGGTTAATCGGTGACTTGCCTGACCAGTATCGCCTGGCCCTTACCCTGCGTTATCATGAAGAAATGAGTTATGAAGCTATTGCAAGGGAGTTAAACCAACCCCTGGGTACTGTTAAAAACAGTGTTTTCCGGGCGAGAAACTTGCTGCGGGAGCAAATGCTAGCCTGTAAGCTTTTGGAGGTGTAATTAATCATGCAAGACAGATACAGGGACTTGTTAAACGACTATCTTGACGACCAGCTTGATTCCCTGGAAACATTGCTGGTTGAAGAGCATCTTAATTCCTGTGCAGAGTGCAAGAGGGAACTTAATCAACTGAAACTTCTGGATTGGGAGCTTAAGCATCAGCCGGAAATTGATCTTCCCCCTGAGCTGATGGAAGTCCGTATAGCTGCAATAAAAAACTATTTAAAATCTTATGAAAGCCTGCAGGGTAATTCGCGGGTAAGAGATTTTCTTGAACTTCAGGTATCTATTATGAGCAACACATCAAGGTTTTTGAGCTTAAACCCTATTAATCAAGTTTTAAACCGCACGGCTAAAAGCTCAGTGAGCGCCTTGGGAAAGGTTGCAGGCGCGATATTGAATAAAAAAAAGCCCCGTTTGCTAAGAATTATACCAGGACAGGCTTAAAGAGGTGGGTATATCTTGGTTATTTTAAGTGTATTACTGTATGCCGTGGCGATTATCTTAACAATAATCCTGGTTCTATTAATATTGGTGCTTTTTGTCCCAATCAGTTACAGATTTAGCGGCCACTACGAGAGCTTTTTAAGAATTAAATATGGAATAAGCTTTTCTCCATTATTAAAATTCAGGGGCCACTGGTCTAGCAATAACGGTGGTCCGAACCAGATGCAGGTGGTTTTTGCCGGTTTTTCTTTTACAGTTGATCCGGAAAAAATGGATACAAAAAAAGATAAGCCTAAAAAAAAGAAAAAAGAGACAACAAGGCTGCCCCTTTCTTTTTACATCAATAATTTTGAGAAAGCTATAATTAAAAATGGTTTAGAAACCGTAAAAGATGTATTAATAATTTTACTGCCCCGGAGAATAGAACTTAACGGTAGAATAGGTTTTGACGAACCGCACCTGACAGGATGGTTTGCAGCTTTAAAAAGTATTATCCAGGAATATCCCGGGCAGTCCTGGTGTGATTTACAGCCTGTATGGGATGAAGAGTATTACAATATCAACCTGCTGGTAGAAGGAAGGATTATTGTATTTTTACTGCTTTACAGGGTGGCCAGGTTTATGCTGTCAAGGAGGACCATTAAGTATTTCTGGAATAAAAAAAAAAAAAAAAAATATTATGCTGCTTAGGAGCCAGAGGTATTTAATGCATTTAAAATTTTATCCTGGTTGCAACCGGAAAGCGTTTTATGCTGTATTAGTAAGTAACAGGAATAAGGAGGAGAAAAGATGGCTGGTAGCGGAGAAATTTTTAACACACTTTTTGAAAGGCTTGAGAAATTTATAAGAACAGAAACGATTGTAGGAGAGCCGATCCAGGTAGGCAGCATTACCCTGGTTCCGATTATGTCAGTATCGTTCGGAATAGGGGGAGGAGAAGGATCAGGAAAAGACAGCAAGGGTAATGATGGCAGTGGTGGTGGCGGCGGTGTGGGCTGCAAAATGACCCCTAATGCCATGGCCGTTGTGAAAAATGATCATCTCAGTATCTACCCCCTGACCGACAGAGGATCTTTGGAGAAAATTATTGAAATGGTGCCGGAACTAATTACTAAAATTGAGCACTTTTCAGGCAAGAAGAAAGCAGAAAAAGCTGATACTGAGTAAATCCAGTTTTTAAGCAAAAAATTGAACTGCCAGTATGGTGGGCCCGGTTAACGCTCGGGCCCTCTCTCCTATGTCACTTAAACCATCTTGCCGACCAAGATGCGCTGTGATTATTTGTTGGAATTAAAAGTTTATGGTAAAGTAATATATATCAGATTACTGACAAAGGAGGTAGATTTTATGAGCAGAGAGGAAAGAAAAAAGAAAGTTATTGCCGTCTTAAATAAGGCAAAGGCGATGGAGCTCCAGGCGATCCACCAGTATATGCACCAGCATTATCACCTTGATGATAAAGATTACGGGGAACTGGCGAAAAATGTAAAACTAATTGCCATTGATGAAATGAGGCATGCAGAAGCCCTGGCTGAAAGGATTACAGAACTCGGTGGGGAACCGACTACGGAACTTGATGGGCCGGTGGTTAAAGGGCAATCAGTTGAAGAAATATTCCCCTTTGATACTGAGCAGGAAGATGAAGCAATAGATGCATACAGCAATTTTCTTAATGTCTGCCGGGAAAATGGTGACAGTATTTCGGCCAAACTCTTTGAAATGATTATTGAACATGAGCAGGAGCACTTGAATTACTTCGACAGTATCGACGACCATATTAAAACCCTTGGTTCAACTTACTTGTCGAGAATTGCTGGCACACCGGCATCTACAGGCCCGGCAAAAGGGTTTGCTTTTCCTACAGAAGGGGAGTAATCTGTCCCGGGTAGTGTTTTTTTACAGGACAATAAAGGAAGATTATGGAGGCCTCCTGGTTCAGGGGGCTTTTCATTTTATAATGAGCTTTATTTGCATTTTAAATGATATTATTCTGTCTGCCTGAATGCTATAATAGAATAGTTTTTGATTAGTGAACTGCAGAGGAGGAGCTGTAATGCCCAGCAGGAAGATTACCATATTGCATTCCAATGATATGCACGGAGATTTTTTATCCGAAACCTGTGGTTCTTCGGGTGAATTAATTGGCGGCTTGGCCCTTCTCTCCGGTTATATTAACAGGGTAAGAATGGAAGAAGAAAATGTTTTATATGTTATCGCAGGAGATATGCTCCAGGGTTCAATTATTGATTCGGAATACAAGGGTATTTCCACCATGGAGATCATGAACTACCTGGCGCCGGATGTTGTAGCCCTTGGCAATCATGAGTTTGACTACGGCCTGCCACACCTGCTTTTTCTTGAGAAAATGGCAAATTTCGATATTGTTAATGCAAACCTCTATATTGAAAAGTATAACAAGAGGATTATGCAGCCTTATGTAATTCTTGATGTCGCCGGTTACAATATTTTGTTGACCGGGATTATCACCGAAAAAGTTATGGATTCCATTGTATCTACGGATAATTTAATCAGCACATTTATAACCCTTAAGGACGCTGCCGATGAAGTGGGCCGCATAACCAATGCTTACCAGGATGACAGGATTAATTTAACTGTCCTTCTTACTCATATTGGGTTGGAATCTGACCTGGAACTGGCTGGACTGCTGGATCCCGCCTGGGGTGTCGATATGATTATTGGCGGTCACTCACATTCCATTCTAGGGCAACCGGAAAAGGTTAATAATATTTTGATTACCCAGGCTGGTGAAGGAACAAAACAGATTGGAAGGTTTGATATTGTGGTGGAAGAGTCAACCAATTCGATTGTTGAATGGCAATGGCAGCTTGTACCAATTTCTTCAAAGTCAGCTGAAGCGGATCAGGATTTACTTGACTTTATTCATTTTTACAAGTCGGAAGTTGAAATGAAATACAATGCCATTGTAACCAAGCTTGCTTTCAGGCATACTCACCCGGAGCGGGAGGTCGAAACAGCCCTTGGTAACCTTTTTGCAGATGGACTTGCTGAAATGTCCGAAACGGATATTATGCTGCTGGGCAGTGGTTCAATCAGGCAGAAAGAGTTAGGTCCGCTTGTAACTTTAAGAGACTATGTGTCGTGCTTTCCTTTCAAGGATAGTCTGAATCGTTTTACAGTAAGCGGTTCAAAGCTCTGGCAGATGTTTAACCACTTTATGCGCCTGGAAAACAGGAATGGCGAAGGAGAATGTTACCAGGTTAACAGCGCGGTAAAAGCGGTTTATTCTGACGCAGAAAATAAGTTGATTTCACTTGCTATAGATGGTGACCCTGTTGATTTGCACAATACTTACCGGGTCTGTCTTACCGGTTATCATCTAAACGGCAGCAAGTCCTACCTGGGTTTATCTGCAGAAGAGCTAAGAGAAAATGGTTCCCCGAGCTTGGTTAGTACTTCAATGGTAGATGTCCTTGAAGAGTGGCTTATGAATAACCAGAATGAAGGAAGGAAAGTGGAAGGGCGATTGGTATACTTAGCTTGACCAATTATATAAACATAGTGCATATTATAATTTAGTAGTTTATTTAGGCTTTATCTCTTCATCTTTTATTTCCAGTTGGATTTCTTTGGGCTTGATTAATTGTGATTCTAATAATATATACAGCCCCAGCCCGATTATAAGACCCCAAGCTGCACCCTTGACAGCCAGTATGGCTCCCATTACTACAGCTATTCCTCTTTGTGTACTATTTGTAACCATAGACATCGCCAGGTAGCCGCATAAAAACCCTTGAAGCAACAGGGTGAGTGAAAGCCCAATAGCTAAGCCGGGGCGAAAGAAAGAAACCAGGGGCCCAAGAAGTAAAGCAATACTCATGCCCCAAAATAGGCTTGTAGCTCCTCCCCAGTATGTATCTTGTTCTTTTTGGGTAGCATTCATATAACGGTTGGTGACCAGGGCCTGACCACCTGCCCATTGCGGGCCTGCCAGCGGTAAATATGTAAAAAAGAATGCTTCGATTAAATTTCGAAATGAAGTTATGTAATGATTGCGGTTTGCTTCCCAAATAACTTTTTCATCTTTGCGTTTCTCATCCGCAGCTTTAAGGAGACCTGAAGCAACAAGAACATCACCAAAAGCTATTATATAAGCAGAAATAGCCAGGGGGATTGCTGCTACAAAAGTGCTCCAGGCAGGGAAACCGACATTAAATACAGATAAGGTTGAAACCATCTCAACTACAGGTAAAACAGTAAAACCCCAGGTAATGGCTGGTACAGCAACCTCCCCAATTGCAATGCCAAATACGTAAGAAACAAAGAAGGGTATAGCAATACCGAACTGGGCAAGATAGCGGAAAAAATTATATCTTTTACGTAGTTCAGCGGTAGAATTAGAAAAAAGCATAAAGAAAGAAATAAAGAGGCCAAATATTATTGATATGGGAAACGCATCAATTCTCCCACCAACGATAAACTCCCCCTTGATAGAAGCGAAAGCGGCGCCCAGTAAAATCCCGGCTTTCATACTTGTAGGGATTGCCTTAACTACTTTTTCTGCCAGACCTGTAACAGCTAAAAATAGAAAAATAAAACCCACCAGCATTTGTAAAGCAATCATTGCCTGCAGTCTTTCTGGGCCGGGGTCAAATCCCATCAGGAAACCAATGATTAAGGGTATGGCCGGGGTAATCCAGCCAGCGATAGCAGGATCTCCGAAGTGGGTATGCAGCAGGTACATGAAATTGTTGATAATAACCATGGCTAAAGCTATTTCAAAAGGTATGCCCAGGATTTCGGTCATTGCTGCCGTAACCCCCATTGGTACAACACACAAAATTGCGCCTTGCAGAAAATCAGGGAATTCGAAGGGATAATGAATGAAGGGGATCCTTATTTTTAACCCTCCACCTAAGTAAGGTTGCTCTTCTCCTGGTTTCCTATAACCTTTAAGTAAATACCATGACATAATTATACCCACTTTCCATTTGGTGTTAATAAGGTAACACAGAGCATGGCATCATAAAATAATACAATACTGCTTATTATTAAAATATTGAAGCCTAATAATGAACTGAAATAATATACCGCCAGTTAACTTGTTCTACAATTGACTTAAAGCAGCTATTTAGATACTTAAATACAAGTTGTTGACAGAAAAAGGACCTGCAGCAAGGTCCTTAATTTAAAGCAGAAAGTTTTACCGGAATTAAAGAATTCTTTGAAGATTTACTGACTCTATAAAGCAGCTATCTGTTTTTACTGTGTTTTTCTATAAAATAATCACGCAAACTAAAGGGATCTGAAAAATAGAGTTCTGCCCCGATTTCATTTGCGAAAAGCTCTGTAACAGGGCCGCCCCCAACAACAACTTTTAAACCGGTTCTTAAGTCCCGATTACCTAGTTCTTCTATAACTTCTCTCATTACTGGCATTGTCGTAGTCAGCAGGGCAGACATCATCAGGTACTGGGGCTTATTTTTTCGAACTCCCTGAATAAAGCTTTTTACGGATACATCAATACCTAAGTCGAAAACTTTTACACCCATGGAAGACAAGACCATCTTGACAAGGTTTTTCCCAATATCATGAAGATCACCGGCTACAGTTCCGAGCAGCACTCTAATTTCTCCAAGTTTTTTTGATTGCTGCAGGTGTGGATCCAATGTAATCATACCGGCATGCATGGCTCTTGTTGCCATTAATACCTCAGGGATCATAACTTTTTGATGCCGAAATTTATCTGCTACGCTGTTCATGCCCTTAATTAAAGCATGTTCCAGGATGTCTTCAGCTAGCAGACCCTGCTCAATCGATTTTTTAACAACTTGTATAACTTTCTCAGCATCTCCATCAATGATATTCCTGCTGATTTGTTCATATTCGTACAAGTATACTAACCTCCTAAAATAGCTTATTGCGATATGTTAGTGGTGTCATTCCCACGTGCTTTTTGAAAATCCTTACAAAGTAACTTGAATATTTAAAACCTACTAATCCTGATACTTTTTCAATGCTGTATTCGTTACTTTTGAGCAGTTCAAAAGCTTTTTCAATTCTTACCCTTGTCAGGTATTCCAACACAGTGCTGTTTAGTTCCTGCCTAAAAAGCCGACTCAGGTGGGATGGGCTAATAAAAAGTGACTTGGCTATGTCTTCTACCTTTATCGGTTGGTGGTAGTTGTCAAGGATATACTCCCGCGCTCTTTTAACCATTCCCACATGTTTCTTGTCTGTAAAAGCAAAGATTTCTTCCAGGTAATATTCAATTATTTTATTTGCCTGGTGATAAATTGCCCCGATTTCACTGAGCTCAAATTCGTAATTCTCCAGGATTTCCATGGCCCTGTCTGCATCGACACCGCCTTCTACGGCATATCTTGAAACCAGGCAGCATAGTTCAAAAATACGTTGGTTAATTTCAGGGGATTTTCCTTTTGCTATTATGAAAAGATCGGCAAAGATGCTGGCCAGGTTTGATTTGGCACCGGCTTTGTCTCCGAGCCGTATGTTTTGAAGTAATAATCTTTCTTTCTTTAAGTATGATTCGTAATGTAGAGCCCTGTCTCCCTGCTTATCGTCCAACTGCTGCATCTTTTGGTGCAATTCTTGTTGAACCCTGTTTGCTTTATCAACCTCTTCCAGTGCTCTTACATTTCTGGCTACTACATGATTTACTATGATGAACAGTAAATCTGCTGCGGCCTGGGTTCGCTCGGCAGATACCACTTCAAGTTTTTGGGCAGCTATGATTAATTTATCAAACTGTTTGTACTTGGAGATATAGAATTCCTGTTCCCGCCAAAAAAAATCATCCGGTTTCCAAAGCAAAACCTGTCCACAGATTATACTGCCAATGGCTTCGCCCCAGATAATAACTGGAACAGCCCACAAAACAAGGCCCGCATGACAGCGAAAAAAATAAGGTTCTCTCCATTTAGCTGCTTCTGTTGCAGCTCTTTTATAAGAGTCTATACATCTTTTCTCTCCTCCGGGGACACTCTGGACTATTTTACAAAATTGACACCCGGTTGTCTCTTTTTGTTTATACAGAGCTTCTCCACCCATGGTTACAGCTTCAGCATGAATGCCTGTCGCTATATAAAAGCTTTCCAGGATGTCATTGAGGTATTCCACTTCCTTAAGCTCTGAAAGCAGAAATTTCATCTTGGTTTTCCTTTCTTATTATTCACTTGTTCAACCCCAGGTCTGATTCATATTGCCAGATGATACGGGACATCTCTTTTTTTGCTGCTTCATTAAGTGGCAAAGGCTTGTAGTTGCTTAATATATCTGCGGCTTTTAAATAAGCATTTTCGCTCAGTGTATTGCCTCCAGATTCCAGCCATTCAGGTCTTTTTTGACGATTAAACAGCTCTGTCACTGATTGACCCCGCATATGATCGTATGTATGTTTGTGGGTAAGGAATTCTCCGGAGGGTCCAACTTCGTTGATTACATCGAATGCAATCTTTTCTGAGCTGGTATCAATGCCTGCTGATATTTTAGATAGATACCTAATCATTTCAACATCCATGATTAATTTTGCATAATCGAAGGTTAAACCTTTTTCAATAACACCAATTCCACTTATAATATCTCCGCCAGCCAATAAACAGGTTAGAGCACTGTGGCTGAATTCATATCCTGCCTGAGAATCAGGCAGCTTGCTATCTGTCATTCCTCCACAAACGAAACTCGGAATCTCATAGCAGCGTGCCAACTGGGCCACAGCAGCGCTTAAAAGAGTTAATTCAGGGGCACCGAGAGAAATGTCAACCTGGGTTAAATCCATGATGGTAGCAGCGCTGCCATAAGTGCAGGGTGTACCTTTGCGTGCCAGCTGAGCCAAAACTACACCGCTTAAAACTTCTGCATTTGTAGAAACAAGGGTTCCTGCTAAGGTTACAGCAGAGGTCGCTCCGGCTAATGGCATGGTAAAAATTAGCAAACCAATTCCCTGCCTGGCCGCTTCGATAATAATATCGCAGCTGTCTTTATTGATTAAAAGTGGGCTGACAGGACAAATAGTAGCTGAAAAAATTTTGCGGGTGTCATAATCCCTGCTGCCGGCAGCACAGGATTCTGCCATCTTGGCCATTCTTCTAAATAGCTCAATGTTCCCGCTGCCGATAAAAGCATGCTTTGTCGTGTTGCTGAATATTGCTTCTGCATTGTGAAGCGGCTGTGAAGCAGCTGGGAAGTCTGAAGGATTCAAAGGTCGCTCTAACAACTTTACTTCTTCTATTGCATCGCAGAATAGTGCTGATTTACTACAGTCATCTTTAATTGACTTGCGAAATTTTCCTGTAAAGGGATCAATTATGTTGACACACTCTCCAAAAGTAGTAAATGTGCTATTAGAAGAATGAGTTGTATAATCTGAGTCTGCTATACGGCCTTGATAAGTTACAGTCCCCGGGGCAGAGTGAATACAACTTTCCACCAGGTCGGGAGGTAATTTAACTAAACTATACTGCCCGGTTTTTTCTACTATAGCACCGGCAGCAGAAAATATCTTTGCTGCCTTTTTACTACCAATTCTTACTCCACAGGTAGCAAGCAGGTTCAAGGTTGCCTGGTGGATTTTTTCTAGCTGTGAATTTGAAAGAAATGTAAAGAAATTTTTTCCGCTATTTCTCCCGTTTGCCCCCATGAGTGTCACGCCCTTAAGAATTAGCGAATAGTATAATAATTGCAATGAGATTATAACATATTAATTGACAGATAGTCTATTTGGGAGGGTAGTTTTATCTCATGTATATTTTTATAGACATAATATGTAGATGCTTGAGGTTGATCATTATTTGAATGTAATACTTTATGAAAGAAGTGGGGAAAGTTGCAACCATAAAACAAGAGTTTTTTATGGCGCCCCTGAAGCTAAGAATTTGGGTTTAAGGGCACCGTTTAAGTGCCCTTAAACCGAGTAAAGGTAGTGCTTAACCGACTACTTTTTGTTAACCTGTTTCTTAACCTGCATTAAGCTACATCTTCCAGTTTCAAGTCAGCATCTTTTACAATGCTCTT
>SLQM01000013.1 GCA_007131435.1 Syntrophomonadaceae bacterium | reverse complement strand
ATCAGCACCTGTGTGTCAGGGGGATGTTTCATCTGTCATATTCCTGCTCACTTAAAATATGTCAAAATGTACGTCCCCACACCTTACAACTTTCTAACCCCAGGGGTTCATAACCTCGATAACAGTAATTTTACCTTCAACCTGGGTAATAGCTCTTTCACCCAAAAATTCGGCAGCGCTGACTTTTACTGTGTATTTAAGCGCTGCACCGGTGTTGCAAAGGTGCCCATGCTGTCTCTCAATATCGATTATCGCATCAACATATTCTTCTTTAACAGTGTGAACCATGTTTTGTGCGAAAACCGGTAATGCAAATGCCATTACGAATATTACTACCAAAACTATTGCTAATTCCTTTTTCACTTGCCGATCACTTTCTTTCTAATTAATTAAGGTTTGCTAAAAAAAAGTCTTTTAAAATAAGATAAAACCGGTCGTTTTGTGTACAATAACTAATAGTTAGCTTAAACCACACTAAACAAAAACCGTGCAAGTTTTGGCAGTAAATGCCACGAAACTGCAAAAGAAATCTAGAGGTTAATTTGAAAATATGGACTGCAACTAAATATAGCAATAATTATGGCCGGCACACTATGACAGACTTGCTCAAAACTTAGTCATAATTGCCTTGTGGTTAAATAAGAAGGAGATTAAACTAGAAGGTCATTTACAAGGTAATCAGCGGGTTTCCTTGCGCCGGTCGAACTCGGCGATGAACTGCAGGTTGCGGTATTTCTCCTTGTAGTCAAGGCCATAACCGACAACAAAAACGTTTGGCATATCAAAGCCCTTGTACTTTACGGGCACTTCCACAATCCGCCTGGCTTCAACGTTTAAGAGTGTGCAGACATTAAGATCGGCCGGGTTTCTTGTTTTCAGGTTGCGCAGAAGGTAGCCTAGGCTGAGACCTGTATCAACTATATCTTCAATAATCAGCACATGCTTGTCAGTTATGCTTAAATCAAGATCCTTGGTGATGCGCACGACACCTGCTCCTTCACCCTGGTCATGGTAATGAGATATGCTGATGAAATCGATGGCAAAGGGAATATGCATTTTACGGGTCAGGTCAACTAGGAAGTATGCACTACCGCGCAGGACCCCGACCAAAACAAGATCCTTGCCGGCATAATCGGCAGAGATCTCTTTTCCCAACTCGGCTATTCTCTTTTCAATCTCTTCACTGGTCAAAAGTATTTTTAACTGATCATCGCTGTAAGGTTTTTTCTCACTCAGCTTTCTTCACCTTCGTCCTCGTCCAACCTGTGCTTTTTAAGCAGGCTTTCAAAGCCCCGCTTGTCAATCAGGCGGACATTAATATGGGGGTAGAGTTCTTTCATTCTTCTGATCTTGCGGTTCTTTTTCCAAGCCTGTTTTGGCTTCTGCGTAGTAAGCTCGATATAAAGATCCTGGTCGGGCAGGTAAAAATCCGGTGAAAATGCCTCCATTACATTGCCCTCACTGTCCCACTCCAACAGGAAGGTGCGCGGCTCATATTGCCAGCGAATTCGGTAAAAATCGAGCATCCCTGCAAATTCTTCCTCACTGGGATGCATAAACTTTTCCTCTTCCTCCCCTGCTTGGGCGGTGAATATACCGTTTTCTAACTCTGCCGGTACTGCGCTGTCACGCATTTCCCGTGGTTCGGCATGAATGCGATAAGCGGCTATGATTAAGTCAGCTGCATCTTCCAGGCCCATTTTCTCGGTATTTATAACCAGGTCGTAAGGGCGCAGGTTGGTCCAGTTTACATCAAATACCTTGCGGTAGTAGTTGCGCATGTTGCAGTCCTGCTCTTTAACCAACTTAACTGCAGTTTCAGAATTTAAATCATAAATTTTCATAATCCGCTGGACCCGCCGGGTAAACTGCGATATAACACGCACATGCAGTGCAGGCGGATAATCGCGAAAGAGAATTGATCCGCCCCGCCCAAGGATTACCAGGCTGTTGCGTATGGCCAGGTCATATATTAAATCGTGCATCGCTTCAACATACTGTTGAAAAAATTGATCGCTCTCTTCTTCGGTTGCCAATTTTTCAAGGCTTGCATCCGGCTCTTCAATGCCGTAATCGGCAAGGCCTTTGTTAATTGTGTCTTTGTTAACTAACAGAAATAATGTTTTTTCAGCTACCAGGCGGGCTATTGTTTCTCCGCCACTGCCAAACTCTCGTGAAATTGTGATTAAACCCAAATGGAACCCCCCGAATATTTACTTTAGAAAACCGCTGATAATGGCTTCTTCTGCTTCTTCTTCTGTTAAACCAAGCGCCATAAGTTTAATCAGTTGATCGCCGGCAATTTTCCCTATTGCTGCTTCATGAACAAGTTCTGCATCTGCATTTTCAGCCCATATTTCCGGAACCGAACGGACCGTTGATTGATCCATAATAATTGAATCGCACTCCACGTGCCCGCGACCCGGGCCGTATGCCAGCAGACGGGGGTTAAAGGTTTGCTTTGAGTTGCCCTGGGCTACAGAGCGGGATATTATCCTGGCAGTGCTACCCTCGCCCATCAGATTTACAACAACATCGGAGTTGGCAGTCTGCTCACCATCTGTAAGCAGGCGTTCAAACATAAACAGGCGCCCACCGGCATGCACTTCTGCCTCGGTAACCCGGTTGGTATTATCTACCCCGCGGATCTGGATCAGTTCGAGTTCAGCATACGCATCTTCTTCTATCACCAGCTCGGTTTTCGGGTTGAGGATACGCTTGCCCCCTCCTTCTCCTTCACCGTAGTGTTTTTCACTGTACTTGAGGCGGGCTCCCCTGCGAACTATAATCCGGTGAATACCATCATGACGGGCGCTGCCAGAGCCGGGGTTGTGGATACCGCAGCCGGCCACCAGGGTAATATCTGCATTTTCGCCTATCTCTATGGTATTGTAAACCAGGTCGGAAAGATCTGTTTCGGTAAGGATTACCGGAATGTGTACACTTCCTTCCTTACCGGGTGCAACCAGTACATCAATGCCGGGTTGATCTTCTTTTGACCTGATCTCTATCCCCTCCAGGGAGCGCCTTTGCACACCCTTACCGTCTTTACGAATGTTAAAAGCTCCCGGGGGATCATCATGCAGTTCAGCAATTTCTTCCAGTAGTTTTTTATCGAGGGCAGTCAGCATATAGTTCTTCCTCCAATCTGCAACTCCTGCGGCATGAACACTGGGCGCTTTCTTTAATCTGCGGCCAAATTTTATCACGGTTGCCGCGCATGCTTACAGTGCCTTCTTCAATTAAGATAATTTCATCAACCATGTTCAGGATCTTTTCCTGGTGAGAAATAATAACCGTTGTGGTATCTTCACGGTGGCTGTCGCCGATAACATCAATCAACTGTTCAAAACTCCAGAGATCTATACCCGCTTCAGGTTCATCAAAAATACGCACTTTAGGATTCTGAGCTAGCAGGGTGGCAATTTCAATCCGCTTGATTTCTCCCCCTGAGAGACTGTTGTCAAGGGTTCTATCCAGGTAATCGTCGGGACAGAGGCCAATCTGGCGCAGTACCTGGCAGTTTAGACCGTCCGAATGTTTCATAGCCAATTCCAGCATATCAACCACCCTCATCCCCTTGAAGCGGGGCGGCTGCTGAAAGGCATACCCGATACCCATCCTTGCCCTTTCAGTAATACCCATGGCAGTAATATCTTCACCATTTAAAAAAACTTTCCCGCCGGTGGGCTGGTAAATACCCATGGCCACTCTAGCTATGGATGATTTACCGCTGCCATTGGGCCCGGTCAGGGCATACATTTTGCCGGCCTGAAAATCAAGTTCTATATCGTGGAGAATTGGAATACTTCTTCCCTCCACCACAAGCTCTAAATAAATGTTATCGAGTTTTAGCACTAACCAAAACGCTCCTTTCTTCATACAGGCTGATTAAGGGCTGATCAAGGGCTTAAGTGATTAGGGCTTTTTAACCTGTAATCAATGAAGCCCTTTTAACAAAACCTTCTATTTCAGAACGGTTTTCTCTTTTTTCGGCCACTATGACATTGTTTAAAACTTTGATGCTAAATTCTACATTTTATAACTTCGCCGCCTGCATTTCTTTTCCTGCAAAAGCTATAGAAATAAGCAATTCAGGGGCCCGGAAAAGATGTAGGCACTGTGTACACAAAAAGCCTTGACAAGCGGGCCGCAACCCCCTATAATCTAATGTAGTGCCAGTTACTACATTTGGGGTGTTGTTGCAATGAAAAAAAACTATATTGGTATCCGTGAAGCAAGAATCAACCTCAGCAAGCTAATTAAGGATGTACGCAGCGGCATGGAAATAATTATAACCGACCGCGGCACTCCAGTTGCCAGGTTGGTTCCGGCAGAAAGTCACAGCCTCACCCTTGAAGAACGAATCAAGAATTTTGAGAGCTGCGGCTTAATTCAACCGTCAACAGAGCAGGGCAATAAGTATTCAGACCCTGTAGAACTACCGGGCGGTTTCGTTCAAAAATGCATGGAGGAGGAAAGGCGCTGATGGCTGAGAAATACTCCGTTATATATTGGGATTCAACAGCCCTCCTCTCTTACCTTTTCAGGGATGAGCACAGTGAAGGGGTAATGAAAAAGTCCCGCCAAAAAGGTGTTCACCTGTTAACCTCACTGGCTATTGCCGAAGTGTACACGGTTATTAGTCGCATACAGCGTGAAAGCATGCTTTCGGAGATGATTATTGATTCGCTCTTTGAATTACTTTTAACAGGCCCCTGGAGCAGGCTAAACATAATGCCCGACAGCCTGGCAATGAAAGAGCTGGCCACAAAGTGGCCCCTAAAGGGGTCCGGTTTATGGCACTTGGCTACGGCTAAAACCCTGCAGAGAGAGTTTCCCGAACTGATGATTCTAACTTTTGACCGGGAACTGGCCCGCGCTTCCAGGGGGGAGAAACTGAAGCTTGTATCTCTGCAATAAGTCGCGTAATGCGGCATAATCAATTTAATTAAAATGAAAGGGGAGTATTGTTAAATGAAAATGTGGCGCTGTGAAGTTTGTGGATACCTGCATGAAGGAGAAGAACCACCTGACTTTTGTCCCAAGTGTGGAGCACCGAAGGAGCAGTTTGAACTGCTTGATGAAGAAGAAGCTGAAATGATGCGTGATGCCCTGGCAACCAGGGAAAAGTATGCCCAGATTTATGATCACCTGGAAGCGGTAAACAAGCTGGCCCAGGAGGGTATAGATTTAAACCTTGATGAAGGTTGCAATGATATTTTCAGCCAAACACAAAAAGATACAGCCGATATCCGTGAGATGATCAAGGAAGGACTTAAAGGGCATTCCCAGGAATGTATCTGGGTCAAAGTTGCAAGTGATGGCTTATTGGAATAAAGATTTAAAAGATTTACTAGAAAAGACGATCTAAAAAACTATCTTAATGAAATGAGGTGAAATTGATGGGTAAAGCGGTAGGTATTGACCTCGGCACCACCTTCTCCGCCGTGGCGGTAATTGAAGGCGGCAAGCCGGAAGTGATAACCAATGCTGAGGGTTCAAGAACCACTCCCTCGGTAGTAGCTTTTAAAGACTCCGGGGAGAGATTGGTAGGGCAGGTAGCCAAGCGTCAGGCTGCCCTGAACCCGGAAAAGACCCTCT